>JAEWZS010000105.1 GCA_023458355.1 Bacillota bacterium | reverse complement strand
GCACTCACATCGGTGACGATTCCAAACTCCGTTGCCTCCATCGGCTATGCAGCGTTTGCCGGCTGCAGAGCACTCACATCAGTGACGATTCCGAACTCTGCTGCCTTCATCGGCGATTTTGCGTTTGCTGGGTGCTGCAGCCTGACCATCGTGTTAACGAGCGCTGTACCTCCCACCTTCGGCGCAGACTGGGCAATTGAGGTTGCCGCCGTGTGCTACCCCGCCGCGTGGGGCGGACCGGGTTCGGGACCAAACCTGAATTATTGGGGCAACGCCTTTGCAATCATTGATGCAGCGTCCATCAGCGGCGTTACCGCACCCGTGCGCGGTGCTTTGCCGGTCAGCGCAATCACCGAAACGGCGCAGTATACGGGAACCCTGACATGGAGCCCGGCGGATGATCGGTTTCGTAGCGGAACGGCCTACACGGCGACAATCGCTCTAACCCCGAAAGCAGGTTACACCCTAACGGGCGTTGCGGAAAACCTCTTCACCGTAGCAGGTGCTGCGACGACGAACGCGGCCAACTCGGGCGTAGTCACGGCGGTGTTCCCCGCAATGAGCGAGGCCGTCCAACGCACCCTGACAAGCAGTGTACAGGGTATATCCGTATCCGGCCTCATTCACAGGAGTGCTGAGCTTATTGTGCAGAATATGGTGCTTCACCAAGAAGGCACCTGCAATGCCTGCAACGCCATCCGTAAGGCGCAATCTAAAGGGCAGCTGATACTTGGCTTTGACATTGACCTCACCCGGGATTTTTCCGGCCCGCTTACCATTTCCATACCCATCGGCAATCAGCATAACGGCAGGACGGTTACCATACTCCACTGCGTAAACGGCAGGCTGGAAACGCTTGCCGCCACGGTGGCAGACGGGAAGGCAACTTTCACCGTTACGAGCCTTTCGCCGTTTGCGGTGACGACGGGTTTGCCGGATAGCATGGTGAGTAACCCTCCAAATACAGGTGATGCAGCAAATCCTACCGGTTTCGTCATGATGGGCCTTGCGGCACTCTGCTCCGGCTATTTGGTCATGAAGAGGTGCAAAGCATAAACACGATATGAAAAAGGACGAGGGTATTGTGCGTATCCTTCGTCCTTTTTTGTATCCCATGACATGCTTGAATATTTGCTGTTACAGCCAAATGATTTATGTTTTTTGATAAGGCTAAATTCTAATTATAGGCGCACGTTTACATCATAGGCCCTGAGCCAATACTCGAGCTGCACGAGGTACGCGATGAGCTGCGGGCCGGTCATGAGCTGTCCGAACCATGGGCGACTAAAAGAGCGCCCCTCGGTTTCCACGAGCGCTTTTATGGAATCTACGTCGAGAAACTCCAAAAGCCGAACTTCCTTATCGTTTACATACGAGCGAAGCTTTTCCGTTACCCGAAGCGTGTAGGAGGGATGAAAGGTTTTGGGATAGGGGCTTTTTTTACGCCAAAGTATATCTTCAGGCAGTATACCCCGCATGGCCGTTCGCAAAAGTCCTTTTTCGCGGCCGCCGTAAAAAAGCATTTCTCGGGGAATGTTGTAGGCGTATTCCACAAGCCTGTGATCCGCGAACGGCACGCGCACTTCGAGGGCTGAAAACATGCTCATGCGGTCCTTGCGCGTCAAAAGCGTCTGCATGAACCATTTGAGATTGAGATAAAACATCACCTTATGTTTTACATCAGCAGGCCTCTCGTCGCCCGAAAGCGGTGCAGAATTCACCGTTTTTTGGTAGCGTTCCTCTACAAAACCGGGAAGATCAAAGTGTTTTACCCGGGGCGTAAGAAGCGCCTCACGCTCCTTTATAGCACCTGACCACGGAAACGTGTTTTCATAAGCGAGGTCAGGGCGCACATACCAGGGATAACCGCCGAATATCTCATCCGCGCACTCACCCGATAGCGCTACAGTGGTCGTCTTTTTGATCTCACGGCAAAAAAGCAGAAGCGACGAATCGATATCCGCCATGCCGGGCATGTCATTAGCAATAACCGCGTCAAAAAGTGCGTCCGCAAGATCCGTGTTATCTAAGATCACCTTCGTATGGAGGCTATTGATATGTGCCGCCATTTTGTCCGCCCATACCTCGTCTGCATCGGGCATAAAGTCGCTTTTCTTATAAAAATCCGCGTTGTCTTGATATTCGACGGAAAAGGTATGGAGCCTTTCGCCCTTCTTTTCAAATTCCTTGGCCGCAATGGCGGAGATGATGCTCGAATCAAGTCCGCCTGATAGGAAGGTACCCACCGGCACATCCGCCGTGAGTTGACGAATTACAGCGTCATGTAGAAGTTCACGCACTTCACTGGCAACTTCTTCAGGCGTTTTCTCATGCTTTGTGCTTTTGGGCTTCCAGTATTCTTCCACGCGTAAGCCATCCCTTGTGTACACAAGATAATGCGCCGCGGGCAGTTGGAATACACCTTTTAGCACACCGGAGGATGGTGTATGGGCGGGGCCAAGGCCAATGAGTTCCAAAATGCCTTCTGCGTCAAGCTCCGCACGCATTTTGGGGTACGCAAATATTGCCTTGATTTCCGAGCCGAACAAAAACGCACCGTCTTTTCTCGCATAATAAAGAGGCTTCACACCAAGAGGATCGCGGCATAGAAAAAGCGTTTGCGTACTTGCATTCCACACGCCGAAGCTGAAAATGCCGTTGAGTTTATTTACGCAATCTTCACCCCACGCGATATAGGCACACAAAAGCACCTCCGTATCCGAGTAGGAGCGAAAAGAAAGACCAAGTTTCAATAGCTGTTTGCGCAATTCCTCCGTATTGTAAAGCTCGCCATTATAAACGATGGTATATGTATTGCCATTAACGCTCTTTTGCATGGGCTGTGCACCGCCCGTAGGGTCCACAACAACAAGCCGCCTGTGGCCTAAAAGCGCATGTTGTTCCTTTATGATTCCCGTATCGTCCGGCCCGCGCCGCGTAATGACCTCCGTCATATGCTCGACGACACCGTTAAGCTCGGTAAGATCCCTATCATATTGAATCACGCCTGTGATTCCGCACATATCGTTCTCACCTTTCCATATTCAGTTGCGGTATATATTACTCCCTTAAGCAAACATTAGCTTAATCTATTCCAATCTTTTTGCCGCCACTCTGCGTTGTCCTACTTAAGCGGGCGCTCCGAGCCCGCCAGCGTCGTCCGCCTTGATTGGCGGTAAAAATCCTTCGGCTATTTTCCCCGACTGTTAGTGCCGGAGTAATGCCGCATGCATCATAGTATGCATTTTTACAAAAAAGGCCGCATACCCGGAAGGCATGCGGCCTTAAATTTCATGAACCGTTATTATGCTGCCTTTTGTGCGACCACCTCAAAGGTTTCGCCGTTCCACCACAAATAGGTATGCGCGCTCTTCTGCCCTTTATCGGCCGTGATGCGTAAAAGGTTAATTCCTGATGTGGATACGCAGGCGGCACGGGTATAAATATTTGAAAAGCCGCTTGCAGCAGTACCGTCTGAATACATGAAACTGTCGGGGATGTTGAAGTACGAGGCAGCATATTGTGTCTGCTTTTGAGACGGGTTCCCATCACACACGGTGAGTATCTCTACAAGCGCACTATTATCCTGCGTGAATACATGGAGCTCGCCGCCCGAGACCGCTTCAAACGGAACCACACTTAAGAGTATCTCCTTCTTGCCGTCCCCCGTAAGATCCATTACGCCAATGCTCGTATCAAAGTATGTCATGTTATCGGCAGTGAAGCCGCCCGAAAGAATACCATCCGATCCCTCAAGCATCAATTCCCATGTAGAGGTGTTATTTTTGCAGGTGTAGTTTACCGTGAGCTCTTCAGTATTTAAATCGATCTCAACAGCACCATTTTTTCCGTTTTTAGATAGCTTCAAATAACGTTCGGGTATAAGTACCGTCATATTGATGCCCTTTTTCACGTTTTCGCGCATGCTGTATTCCGCCGCAAAGCGCTCATATTCCGCCTTACTCTTATACCAAGCCTCCGTCGATACAGGTTCCGCGGTAAAACGCCATTCGTTCAAATGTATTACATAGCATTCGCTCTCACTTTCTTCGTAGGGAACACCGGGTATGTAATAGCGAAACGCATAATCGAGCGAGCCGTCGTTATCCGTATCGTGAAGAAAATACTCCGTACTCTTTGGGCTTTGCGCCACAAGTACCGCGCGCGCGATATAGCGCGGAAATTGAGAGCCTACAATATAGCCGCTTTCAAGCTCCAGTACCGTTAAGAGTACATGCTCATCCCCCTCGGGTGCATTGAAGCTTGTTGCAAAAAACTGCGCGGAGGGCGTGTTTTCTCCCACCGTATCGCCATCCACGTAGAGCGGCATACCCTCGGACGCGGAGACGGTGAAACCCTCGGGCAGCGTAACGCCGCCCTCAGCCATGAACGTTATGATATAAGCCCTTACAGCCTCGTAATATTCCTCGCCGGGGGATGCGTTTGTAACCGTTTGGATGAGATGCGCAATAGAATGGGTAGCAATCTGCTCTTCCATTGTAAGCGATGGATATATCTCCACACTTTCTTCCGTATTCGCAGGCACAGACGGCATTTTAAAGGCCGGCGGTGTGGGCGTTGGAATGGGTGTCGGAACGGATGGTCCACTATCCTCTGCAACGCAGCCCGTAAAAACAAGCAAGAGCATCAGGATAAGTGCGGATAAAACAAAACGGTCGCTTTTCATACTACCTCCGGAAGCGGGCTTGGGCACGGCCGACAACCCACTATACCATACTTTCGGATGATTTTGCGATGCGAATAAGCGTTTTCTTCGTGATTGATGCTATTTTTTAGAAAATTATAAATGTACAACCACACTATTTATGCAAGATATGTAACGTTTTTCTCTTAATCTTCCGATATAAATTGAAACAGAATATCCTTTCATTTTATTTGGGGGAGTCGGCTATGATTAAGCGTCTTTTTAGAACGCGCTTCAAAGAAAAGCAAGCGTCGAAATCGCACGTATGGAACAGGCTCACCTTCGTTGTAACCGCTACGGTTCTGGTATTTTTGATGTTGGTTATGGCGGGTATTTATATCTACATGAACGCCTCGCTTTCAAAAACGATGTCCGCGAGTGCGCAAAAGCAGGTGGAGTTACTCGCAGCGCAAAACGCCAACGTCGTGGAAGAGTATCTTAGCACCGCTTCCACCTATGGACGATCGCTTGCCATTGAGATGGGTGAGCTCACCGATTCGGGCTTGGTCGAATCACGCTTTCAAAGCTTTGCCGAGAATACCCTCCGGGAATATTTAAACGATGATCGTATTTTCGGCGCTCGCATGGCGTGGGAACCGTTTAAATCCTTCACGCTAACGCCAAACGGCCTTTCCTACTACGCATACCGCGAAAATGACAAGATTCTTTTCGAATTTAAGAACGATTACGATGTATACGGCACTTCGGATTATTACACCGCCGTGCGGGATACAGAAAAACCTTATCTTACCGACCCCTACAAAGTAAAACTTGCCGACGGTACCTCTGTATGGCTTATGACCATAAGTTATCCCGTATACAACAGCACGGGCAGGTTTGTCGGCATAGCGGGCTTCGATGTTGTAACAAACAAGGTCAGCGAGCTCGAGTTCAACTACGGCGGCTATACAAGCGCCTACATCTATACACTTTCCAATAACGGCACATTCCTCTCTCACTCCAAATATAACGACAGGCTCGGAACATTCTACGGCGACAACACACGCACGGACGCAAAAGCTTCAGCAGTGCTCGAGACCGTTAAAAACGGAGAGCCTTTTAGGATGGACGGTATAAACGCCTTAACAGGAGGTAATGCGTATATACTATACAGCCCAATCGCCGCGGTAGGTATCGACCGCGCGTTATCGAGCGCTTTCGCGGTGGATGTTAAAGAGGTTATGGCCGAACGCGATTCCATGTTGAAAAATCTAAGCTATATCATTATCATCGGCATGATACTCATGTATGCGGCTACGTTTTTGAATATTTACCGCCTGGTATCCCCCGCCAGAAAAATCGCAAAGGTCGCTGAAGGTCTTGAAAGAGGTGACCTGAGCGTCAACGAAACCGTAAAGGCTAAAAACGAGTTCGGCATGATCTTTAATGCCATCTGCAATGTGCGCGACACGTTAAAAGAACTCGTGAACGACACTACAGCGCTGACTGAGGCAGCTCTTTCGGGTAACCTTACCTATCGTGCCGACCCTGAGAAGCACCAGGGCACGTATAGAGAGATTATTGCCGGCGTTAACAATACGCTCGATGCGGTTATTGCGCCCTTAGAGGAAGCCCGCGATGTACTCGTAGAGCTTAGCAAAGGCCGCCTTGATGTGGTCATGCAAGGCCATTATAAGGGCGATCACAACATCATTAAACACTCACTCAACGATACGATACTTGCGCTCCGAGGCTACATCAGCGAGCTGAGCGATGCCTTAGGCAGTATGGCGGAGGGCGATTTCAGTGTCGACATCGACAGCGAATATAAGGGCGATTTCCTTACGCTTAAGACATCCGTCAACACGATAGCCGAATCTATGAGCGAGGTGCTAAAAGAAATTCGTGCCGCGGCCGATCAAGTGAGCGCCGGTACCATACAGGTATCAAACGGCAGCCAGGCAATTTCGCAAGGCGCCACCGAGCAGGCAGCTTCCATTGAGGAGCTTACAGCCTCCATCACCGCCATTGCCGAGCAGACGCGCGAAAATGCTCTTAGCGCAAACAAAGCAAATGAGCTGAGTGTTACCGCACAGGAGCGCGCACTCAAGGGCAGTACGCGCATGACGAAGCTGCAAAGCGCCATGACGGAGATCAACGACGCTTCGGGAGATATTTCAAAGATCATCAAGGTAATCGACGATATAGCTTTCCAGACCAATATACTCGCACTCAACGCGGCCGTTGAAGCAGCGCGTGCGGGTATACACGGCAAGGGTTTTGGCGTGGTAGCCGAGGAAGTACGAAACCTTGCGGGCAAAAGCGCCGACGCCGCAAAAAAAACCGCAGCGCTTATTGAAACCTCGGTCGAAAAAGCCGAAACAGGTAACCGAATTGCCAACAAGACAGCGGCCGAGCTTAACGGTATACTCGAGGCGGTGGAAGCTTCCGCAAAGCTTGTAAGCGATATTGCCTACAAATCCAACGAGCAGGCTACAGCCATCGCGCAGGTCAACAAGGGTATTGAGCAGATGTCACAGGTGGTGCAGACAAACTCCGCCACGGCAGAGGAACAAGCCGCTACAAGCGAGGAGCTAAGCGGTCAGGCCGAAATGTTCAAAGTTCAGGTCGGCAGGTTTATCATCAAGTAAGGTTAAAAGCATGTATGCGCCTGCCATAAAACGGCGGGCGCTTTACATTAATCCATTGGTTAATATCTACCCATTGCCGTGCTTGCAGCGCGGCATTTATTATTTTTAAAAAATCCATTTTTCGGATGCCATCGATTACCGAAAATATATCAGCGCCGTATGCACAAACTATAACATATCGAAGTCTATTTATTTGTTTGCTAGGCTTCGGTAGCGCGAAAATTTCGCGCATTGCGAAAGGAGGTAAGTTACGTTGGCAAGAAAAGGCAGCATGTCGGAAGGTTTGAAGCAAGTGATTGCCCAAGAATTAGGTGTGCAGGAAGAGGTTGCTCAACATGGCTGGGGCGCAGTGTCGTCCCGCGACTGCGGCAGGATGGTGCAAAAGGCCATCGAGATTGCGGAAAAAGCCATGGCGGCAAAGTAAATTCCGACAGCAAACCAAAAGCGGTACAAGTCTCCTAGAGTAATAAGGGAGCCGTATTGGCTCCCTTATTACTTTTTTATTACAAATCCACCTTATCAAACCGCTTTGCCGAAACGTGGTAGGCTATGAACATCATAGCGACATACATCACGATACCGCTCAGCAGTATAGGCAGCTGCTTTAATAGTGCATCGGGAGTAACGCTGTCGAGCCATTTTAGACCCGGGATGTAAATGGAAGCCTCCATCGCGATCATGGCCAGCGTAGCAGGGATTACACCCAGCAAAAATGCCTTTCCCGCTTTATAAGCGGTTTTAAAAAACGCCGGCAGGAATATCACATTGAAAATGGCATATATCATAAGCCCAAAGCCATAATACGCCAAGTTTGCCTCAATACCGGCAACATTGCCTTGCGGAAAAACGGATACGCGTAGCACAGCAAACGGCACGGAGATGAGTATCTGTGCTATCTGCGCAAGCACAATAAGCATACACTTGGCCTTTACAATATCCCGTTTTTTTACGGGCAGTAAGGAGGTATAGTAAATGTCGTTCGTTTCACGGCCGTACATAAACGTGATGAAAGGCGCGAGGCAGCCAAACAAAAATACCATGCCGTAAGGATACGCGGGAACAAGAACCAGAGCGCCGAGCGCCGTGAAAACATATAGATTAGGGTGTGCGCTCAGGCGCAGTTCCTTATAAAGAAGTTTAGATGTCATAGCTGCTCCTTTCCGAGCGGATCATGATTTCCTCCAGTGTCAGCTCCACCGTTTCACCCGGCTTTTTCAAATGCTCAAAGGACCTCATAAACACAGGTTTTTCAGCGCTTTTCAAGAGCCTTCCGCTCTTAATGTAAGTAATATCGTCGGCGCATTTTTCTAAGTCCGACGTAATATGCGTAGAAAAAAGTATGCTCCTTTCTCCGTCCTTTACAAGATGTCGGAAAAGCCCCAAAAGATCATCACGCGACACCGGATCAAGCCCGCTTGTAGGCTCATCCAATAGTAGGAGCTTAGCGTTATGCGAAAGCGCCAGTGCCAGCATGTACTTTACCTTCATGCCTGAGGAAAGCTTATTTACCTGCTTTTGCGGATCGAGCGAAAAAACCTTAAGGTATTTTTGATAAGCTGCCTCATCCCACGACTTATAAAAACGCTTTGTGACGTTTGTAATAGCGCTTAGCTTTTTATGACTGTAAAAATCGACACCTCCGAAAACCACGCCTATGTTTTGCTTTGCGCTAATTTCGTTTTGTAAAAAGTTCTTACCAAACATTTCGATTTCGCCACTATCCGGGCGCACCATGTTCAACATGGATTTTAAAGTCGTCGTCTTCCCTGCACCATTTGTGCCGATAAGGCCCATGATCCTGCCCTGCGAAAGTGAAAACGTGATGTCTTCCAACGTAAAGCCGGGATAATGCTTCGTAAGCCCCCGCACATGCAATAGGTCCATATCCTTATTCCCCTTCCCCTTGAAAGAAGCCGCCTACGGCTTGTCCTGTCATGCGTAAAAACGTACCGCTTTCAATCAAAGCAATTCCGGCGGTTGCAGGGTTGGTATCCCCAAGCACCATCAGAATATCACCGCTTTTCAGCTTCAACGTATCCCGCGCCTTTTTGGGCAGTACAATCTGCCCTCTTTCCCCTATCGTCACCGTGCCGAAAATATGCTTGTTCCTTGGCCCTATGGGAATGCCTTCTTTTTCGGGATCGTAATACACCAGTTCACTAAGCGATACGTCAAACAGCTCTGCCAAAGCGTCGCAGTTGAGAATATCCGGCAAAGATTCACCATTCTCCCATTTGGCTACAGCCTGCCGGGAAACACCTACCTTCTCTGCGACTTCCTCTTGTGATAATCGGCTTCGTGTCCTAAGCTGCCGCAAGTTTAGAGAAATATTCTTTTTCGAACTATTCATACTTTTCACACCTCACAATTACAATAATACATGCAAAATAGCGAAAAGAAAACCAACCGTTACATACAAAGCCTGTAACGATTGGTTGCATAGTATATGTGCATAAACCTTATAATCTCTACTTTTTACTGGATGTTAAATTGGCGGATAATACCATTCGTCATTACATTTGCCATTTCTATCGCTTCCGCCTGAATGGCATCATACACTTTTATGCTATTCTCATATTTGCCAGTCAAGAGAAACACCGCCTCATCCTCCGTCATGCGTAAATGATCAAACAACAGCTCCCTCCAAATGAATTCCTTCCAGAAGGGATTTATGGACGCAAGGAATTGCGCTATTTCTTCAGCGTTTTTATACCATAGCTTACGTTGCTTATCCGCTTCTGGAGTATCATTTGCTTTGGCTGCGTTTACCAAGCGGGAAGCAATAAGAAGATGGTCTGTTAAAAGTTGTTTAAATTGCATGGCTGTTTGTTTGCCGTATAGCGGCTGAAGTACTCTCGCAAAATCAATAGGATTTTGCAAAAGCCTTTGGGTCACAAACGTAAGATCGGGTAGGTTGAAGGTTGTGCTTATGAGAAACATGCGGGTCCACAACACATGTTCGATCCATAGCCTTATAATTGTATTTGACAGTTCCAATTGAGCGCGCGAAAATCCATTCTCTATACCTTTTTGATACATTGTACTATGCCCCCTTTTTATAGCGTAGTGGGTTTGATCCACCATTGTTACACTACATCATATGAACGGAGGATACGTCTGTGATTACAGCGACAAAATGATGAATAAAAAAAGCAGCTCAATGACTAAAACGAATCGCCAAGCTGCTTTTCTTTATGAATGCTGTTTCTACTGTCTTACTTTATCAGACAGTTGCCAACTCCAGTATCTGTTTGTAGATCATTTCTTCCTTTTCATGTACGCGATCAAAATCCATGTGCGGAATATAATATACCTCGAGTTCATCATGCAGGCCCTTCGTGTTAGAAAGAACGTTTATGGCTTCGTTTTGCAGCATGTAAAACGTGGCAGCATCAAATTCTAACGCATCCTTTTGTGCGAAGAGCTGTGAGGCGTCCATGTACTTAAGCAGATCTAGCGTCTCAAATTGCCGGCTTTTCATCTCGAAGCCGTCCATTTCCGAGAAAAGCGCTAGCTTCAGCTCAGGGATTAGCATGTGCTCGATGCGTGTATCGGGTGAAAGCGGCTTATAATATAGTTCGGTGTTGAGCCCGAGGCGTACCGCCTCGTCGTTTATCCTTTGAAGGAGTGTATGTACGCCTGCACCCCACTGATTTTTAATGAGATACACCGTGTAATCATCGTCTTTGAGTGACTCCATATGGTGCACGATGCCATTGGGTGTAATGGCGGAAGCAAACAACCGGCGGATGTCGCCGGGGCGGTCACATCCATTAAGCCGCATCAATTCCTTATCGATGATGTACTGCGCCTCAAGCAACGCTCCTGCAGGATCCAATGCGGACTCAAACGTCTCAAAAAGATCGTCCATCAAACACTTGGCCGCAGCAAGGTATTTAAACGCTCGCTTGTAATGCAGCTTGATCTCAAAGTTTATGCGTATAATTTCATCGCGGTTTGCGCGAATAGCTTCCCCCTCCCAGAACTCACCGAGATTTACGATTTCGTCTACCGCAGCAGGATACACAGGGTCAATGACATGCGGGGCTGTACCATCGACTAGGGCCACACCTAATTTCGGAATTACCAACCCATCCAGCGAGTTCGGATCCGATGCGCAATGCATGTATTCAAGGTCATACCCATCCGCATTTAAACGTTCGCCCAAGCGTTTCAAAAGCGAAGATTTACCTACGCCGGGGCCGCCCTTTAAGCAATAAAAGCGATTGATCTTTTTTTGTGGCAGGATGTACGCGAAATAAGAGAAGAAGCCACCGCCGGTATTGTTGCCGGGGAACATATGCCGGATACTGCCTTTTTTCATACGGGCACCTCACAAAACATTCTTTCCGTATCATAGTATGCGAGAGCTCCGGTGAGTTGCATGCAGGCATTCGGGGAAAAGAGGACAACCTTGCCGCAGATGCAACGAGCTAACCAAGGTTCAGTTTCTCATTGCGTTTCGTCATGCCAAGCCATAAAATAATAGTATTCATCAGAGAAGCGCTTCTTTATTTGTCTCGTAAACACAGGAGGATCTATGGAACAAGACAATCTGGTCATCAGAAAAGCAAATCCTCTCGGCGGGAAGACATGGGTTTCCTATGTGCTGTTCGGCCTGGTCGGTCAGTTGACATGGGCTGTAGAAAATTCGTACTTCCCCATGTACATTCAACAGACAATTACTGCCGAAAGCTGGGCTACATCTTTAACGGTGCTTTTCTCCGCGATATTTGCGGCGGCCGCCACGATTCTCGGGGGTGCGCTGATGGATCGCATTGGCAAAAGAAGGCCTTTTGTCTGCATCGGCTACATCGTATGGGGACTGTTAACCATGGCTTTTGCGCTGTTTGGAAACGAAGCCTATGTCAATGATGCAAGAACTATAACGCTGATTGTTATGGTATTTGTGGCGATGGACGCCATCATGTCTCTTGTCGGAAGCCTTGCGAATGACGCTGCATTCAGCGCGTGGGTAACCGATGTGACCGACATTACCAATCGGGCATTTGTTGATACGATTGGGTCAATATTCCCCCTTGTTGCGATGGTCGTTATACTTATCGGTTTCTCAGGTATGGCAAATACCGGGCATTGGTCGCTATTCTTTGCGGTATTGGGCTTTATCCCTGTCGCCAGCGGAGTTGTAGGACTCTTTATCTTCCGCGACAGCCCGACGCTCAAACCGACGGCGGATAAAACCTATCTAAAGCAAATCGCATATGGGTTTAAATGGGCAAATATAGTAGAGAATAAAATGATTTACATATGTTTTCTCGGGATGTTGTTCTCGAGCATAGGCATGCAGCTTTGGATGCCGTATATGTTCAGCCTTATCATTGATACTTTGCAAATCGATTATGTTATATCGGTCGTCATCGTAATCCTTGTATCGGCTCTCCTGTCATTGGCTGCAGGAAAGCTTATGGATAAGTATGGAAAATCCCGTTTTTATTATCCTGTTGCACTTCTTGGCGCCGTCGGCGGCATCGTCGCATACGGTACAAAATTCGTGCAAGGCGATTCGGTGACTACAACGGTACTTTTAATCGTTGGCGGAACATGCATTATGGCAAGCTCCTTAATGATGGCAGGCCTATTTAACGCCACAGCCAGGGACTATATGCCACAAGGTCGTGCCGGATGTTTTCAAGGGATTAAAATGATTTTGGTGGTTATGATGCCCATGGTCTTGGCAAGCCTTATTGCACCGTTCATCATAAATACGGTAGCGCTAACCCCGTCGGCGGAGTTTTTAAAAACGCATCCGACGTATGCGACGAGCTATCTCTACCCGCATGAGCTGTTCTTGTGGGCGGGGCTTGTTACACTTATTGTGTTAATTCCGGCTTACTTCGTAAAAAAAGATGCGAAAAGTATCAGAAAACGTAAGTTAGAGGAACTCCATAGCTAATCTTCAGTCTTTTTCCTTGCTTTTTTAGCGGCAGGCTTTTTCTTGCTTGCCGCTTTTTCTTCCGCCAATCCCTCTGCTCTTTTAAGCGCTGCTTCGCGCTTTTGTTCAAATTCCTTTAAACGCTCTTCCTCGTTTTCCTTAAGCTTAATCACAAGCTCATGATTCACGACATCCTGCATATCGGCTTCATCCATCACAAGAAAGTGTTCAAACGCTTCAGGGTAAAGAAATCGCTTTTCGCCGATTTCGTCGGCAAATATAACGGTTATGGTATCATCTGCCACTTTAGTGATAACGCCGCTTCCAAAGGTATTATGCGTAATTTGCTTCTGTAACAAATCCATATTTTGACACTTCCTTTTCATGTATTCGAAGCCGCTTGTTACGCTATCGTTTGCTCTATAAAAGAAGGCACGTTTTCTTTATCTATACCTAATGCTATGGACAACTCTCCGTAAAGCAATTCCTCAGCGTTGCGCATGAAGTTTTGATCGGTTTGGCCTATCTTTTTTTTGTCCTGCTCAGCTTGCTGCTTCTTTGCGTAAACCGTTATAATAAGCTTTATTAGGTCTGTGCATTCGTGACTTGCCATTAACGATTTATAATACTCCGGCAACTCCTTACCCGTAATATCCGATGTATCGTCTATTGTATTTTCGATTGCAGGTATCTGCTGTATCAACGTCATAGCCTCATCGTGATTTACAGCATGTCGCATAAATACCGAAGTATTATCCACGGGGGTGTATATAACCCCTGCAGCATAAATAGGTTTTAGCGTATAATATAAGCGCCGGGCGCTGCTTCCGGGTATTTCTTGATAGCCGATATCTTTAACGGCGCATATGCCTGTTTTCCCATAGATTATGTGGTCACCAATGTTGTACATTCTCATGCTCCTCCATTTCAATGCAAAATCGATTTTCTTTATGCCCATTTTTATGCCATGGGCATTTACCGCTGAAGTATTTAACCGATATCTTTTTCTAAGCAGACTTATCATTTGATAAAAGCCCGCTGTATGTACTTTTACCGTCCGCGTATTCGGTTAGGTTTGCGCAATCAGGACAGTCTATCAGTTCTAATTGGATAATCTTTAGTGTAGTATCTCCATATTTTCCTCGCTTATCTATATAAAAGGAGCGCCCGCCCCTATATTCACTCTAGCGTAAATTTACGCTCCGAACTAAAAACAGCATGTGTTATGGCAACCGGACTTACGTTTGCCAGAACTGCACGCTACATTCTAATTTTAACACAAAATCACGTTAAATGTAAGAGCATATTTCAAAATTATAACGCCGAAACAGCCTGCACAACTACAGGAATGCTTGTTCATTTTGTAAAAAATGCTTGCAATAGCTCGATAAATTTGGAATCATATCGTATCAAACCATCTTTTTTCATTTTGGCCAACTCTCTTGACAAGGACGTTCGTTGAACACCCATTTTTTCAGCCCAAGCTTTTTTGGTAATCGGAAGCTTTATCAGATTTGTATTTTGCTTTTGCCTTTCAAGCTCCAAATACTTCATAATGCAGTCCCGCATGGACTTGTTGACGTAATGTTGAATCCGATCCCCAAGAATCGTAGTATGGTCTGCAACAAATTCAAGATAACACTTTAAAAAAACAGGATTGTCGGAGAAAATCTCAAAAAGACGCTCTTTATGGATTTCTAAGATGACAACCGGGTTCTTTGCTGTGATTGTCATAGGATAGTATGGGTTTTTCGAGAAGAGCAGGTTGCCTCCCAAAATTTCATCGCTCCAAAATTCAGCTATTGTCATAAGATTGCCCGATTCATCGATCCGTTCAACATGCACATTTCCATCAAGGATAATCTCAAGCTTTGTACATACCTCACCCGAAAAATGGATGATAGCATTTTTACCATAGGTGCTTATTTTGAAGCTCCCATCCCGCAGGTAGGACTGTATCCTATCGGAAGGTATGGCTTTTAAGAGAGTGCTTTTTTCCATTAAATTTTTATGCTTGTACATAGTATGTATCCTCACAAAATAGTTACCTTGGTAACTCCTTTTCTTTCATTATACCCGTATACTAAAGAAACATAAAGGTAGGAGGATATGTCGTGAAGCATATTGGGACGATTGTCAGGCTTGTATTTTTGGCGATTTTCGTATTTTTATTGGCAACCGGAAATATGATGCTGTGGCTTGGGTTATTTGCCGTCAGTCTTATTTTCGCACTGCTATTCGGGAGAATATACTGCGGTTATGTATGTCCAATGAATACAGTGATGATACCGGCAGAATGGATATCAAAAAAGCTGAACATTCAAACCGGGAATACACCGAAATGGCTACGGAACGGCTATTTTGCTTGGATAACACTTGTTGTCAGCATTGTGTCGATGCTTGCACTTAAAAGATTTTTGCACATCAATTTGCCTATTTTGCTTATATGGGTAATTTTTGCGGTATTGCTTACGCTAAGATATAAACCCGCGGTATTTCATAATTTGATATGCCCGTTCGGAGCGCTCCAAAAGCTGTTTGGCAAATTTACGAGGCGGGCAACGAAAGTAGATGAAAGCGCGTGCATTGGATGTAAGCTATGCGAAAAAGTTTGCCCTAGCGCTGCTATAGCAGTTTGCGGGGAGGAAAAGAAAGCAAACATAAATGTCGCATTGTGCCACCAGTGCATAAATTGCCGGCAGGTTTGCCCGAAGGAAGCGATTCACTACACTAAATGAAGTTGCTCCGGATAAGAAAATGTCAGCAGTTATTATACATAAACTGCTGACATTTTTGTAGTAAAGTTGTTTACCGTCGTATGCTGATTCGCTTGAACAGTACTGCCGACACCAAAAAGGACACTATGGTCATCCCTACAAGCACGGCAAGCGGTATGACGGCCATTGTGCCGCCGTCGTACAATCCCATGCCGTGCGTGGCCGGCAAGGCCATACCAAGCCATTGCATGGGCTTTGGCAGCAATTCTACCGGGAACATGATACCGGAAAACATGACGCTGGGTAAAAACAGGCATTGCGACGCCAGAGTCATGGTGTTTTGCTTTTTGACAAGGCAGGATAGCAGCGCACCCACACCTTCCGAGCAAACCGCAACCAGCAAAACGGTCAAAAAGTGCGCACCTATGTTTTCGGGTATAGCGGCATTAAATAGATAAGGTGCAGTAATGAGTATGACAATGGACACGAACAACATGTGCAGCGTCGAAAGTAGTATTGTTGCAAGCGGGAGGCTCCATGCCGGAATGCCCGCTGCACGATACGCCTCCAAGATACCCTGCTCCCGCGCTTTAACGAGGTTTTGCGGCATTCCTAAAAACGCTGACATCGATACGCTGAAAATCGTTATGGATAGAATGAGCGGGATGTTACTATCCATGCTAATGGCTTTCATGATGCTCCCCATGACAAGATAAAATACGAGCGGCACGAGGTAGTATACCATCAATGTCCCCTTGTCCCGTAAATCCATTTTTAACTGTGCAAAAAGCTGAATAAAAAATGCCCTCATATTGCCTTGCCTCCCGTCGGGTTGTGTTCGCCCGCCACTTCAAGGAAAATATCCTCTATGCTTGCCCTTTCTACGCGCAGATCCATCACATCATCGTTGCTTGCTCGAATTTGCGAAAGCAGCGGCAGCAGAAACTCTGCTGCATTTTTACATGAAAAGGACAAGTACCCGTCGGGTGTACGTTCGCCTTTGGGAATAAAACCATCGAGGCTGCTAAAGCGAGTTTTAATGAACACGCGGCTTTGAATGCTTGCGTTTGCCGTTAACTCCATGGGCGTACCCTCACGAGCAATCGTGCCGTTTCGTAAAATTGCGATATGGTGGCATAAGGCTTCTGCTTCTGCCATATCGTGGGTGGCCATGAGTATACTCACACCCTCCGCATTCAGCTTTCGTATCTCAAAATGCAACGCATTTCTGCCCTCAACATCCAACCCTGCAGTAGGCTCGTCCAAAATGAGTACGCTTGGGTTGTGGCACAATGCGAGCGCTAAATGCAGTCTTCGCTTCCTGCCTGTTGATAGAGACGCATAGGTCTTGTTCAAATACTCGCCCGCCATATCGAACCGCTCCAGCAAATCATGTCGATACGGCACCTTATGCCACGCACAAAAAACCTGCATGGCCTCTTTTGCCGTCATTGTTTCAGGGAGCGACGTGCTTTGCAGCTGTATGCCGATTGTGCCGTTGACGCTAGTTTGGCCGCTGTCTGGCTTGCGCATGTTTTCTATGCATTCGATGGTGGTTGTCTTGCCTGCACCGTTTACGCCGAGTAATCCGAATGTTTCGCCTTGCTTCACACTAAACGTCACGCCGCGCAGGACTTGTTTTTTTCCGTAGGCTTTGTACAGGTTTTTTACTGTAATACTCTCCATCAATCGATGTATCCCCTAACATAAATGTAGGCACGACAATATTGCTATTATCAATGTATGCGGATTATCAGCCAAGATAAT
>JAEWZS010000104.1 GCA_023458355.1 Bacillota bacterium | reverse complement strand
GGCTCTTTTCCCGTGCAGTGGAATCCGGATTCATCACATACTGCCCATCCACAAAACCGACGGCGATGGCGCCGACAGGACCCATAAAGGGTGCATTGCTGATGGAAAGAGCGGCACTTGCGCCAATCATGGCTAGTATGTCCGGTTGAACATCCTGCTCAACGGACAATACCGTAGCAACTACCTGAATATCGTTATAAAATCCCTTTGGGAACAGCGGTCTTAAAGGCCTGTCGATAAGACGGGAAGTGAGGATGGCGCGCTCGGTGGGCCTGCCCTCGCGTTTGATAAAGCCCCCCGGTATCTTGCCGACCGAGTACATTTTTTCTTCGTACTCAACGCTTAACGGCAGGAAGTCTACGCCGTCGCGCGGGTTTGATGCGACCGTGGCGCATACGAGAACGGCGGTCTCGCCGCATCGCACGAGCACGGACCCACCCGCCTGCTCGGCGTACTTGCCCGTTTCGATCGTGAGCGTGCGGCCCGCGATCTCGGTTGTGAATGTTCTTTGCATGTCTTCATGCTCCTTCTCTTCTTTATTCATATTCTTTGTTATTATAACCAAATTTAGCCGTAAGCCGCAATAGTAAGCACCTAAAATAGGACAAAAAGTGTACAAATAAAAAAGAGCGGAAGGTTTCCGCTCTTTTTGACTGTCTTAAACTTACTTTCTCAGTTCGAGGCTTGTGATGATGGTCCTGTAACGCTCGATGTCCTTATCCTTGAGGTAATCGAGAAGGCCCCTGCGCTGGCCGACCATCTTAAGAAGGCCGCGACGCGAATGGTGGTCCTTTTTGTTGGCTTTAAGATGCTCGTTGAGGTGGTTGATGCGCGCGGTTAAAAGCGCGATCTGCACTTCGGGGGAGCCGGTGTCGCCCTCGTGAAGTTTGTACTTTTCGATGATTTCCTGTTTGTTGATGTCCATTTCTTTCTCCTTTTAAATGATCCCCGTGCGCCGAGCAATGCGTTGGAGCTTCGCAAAACACAGCCGCCGGTTAAACTTGGGGTGCTTTTACCCCTTGATGCTCGGTTATTATATCATGGCTAAAAATGCTTGTAAAGGCTTAGATCATGGGAAATTTCGGCATATTTCGGGGAATGTTGGGTCGAATAGCAGAACGCAGTGGGATTTAATCCTGCCGTAGTTACAATATCCCTCTCGCGCGTTCCACATCCCGCTTTATCTGCTTTGCCAGCTCGTCCACATTATCAAAGGGAAGCTCGCCGCGCAAGAATTCAGCAAAGGACACGGTGAGCGTTTTTCCGTAGATATCCCGATCAAAATCCATGATATGCGTTTCTACGCTGACGCTTTTGCCGCCGACCGTCGGGTTCTTGCCTATGCTCGTCACGGAATGGTACGTTTCATTATCCACGAACGTACGCGTTGCATAAACGCCGATTCCGGGAAGCGCCATATCGTCTATACCGCCCAGGTTTGCCGTCGGAAAACCTATGGTATTTCCTATACGGCGGTTTCTTATAACCGTACCCGAAAGCGAATATTCACGCTCCAGCATGGCGTTTGAAGCAGATATGTTACCCTCTTGTAAAAGCATGCGTATGCGCGTGCTCGAAACAGGCTTTCCTTCAAAGAGATACGGTTCCACCTCGCAGGTTTTAAAGCCGAGCTTTTTCCCGAGCTCTTTTAGGAGTGCCGTGTTGCCCGCCCCGTTTTTCCCAAACGAATAGTTGAACCCCGCTACCGCATATTTTATGTTAAACCGCTCGTAAAGCGACTTAACAAAAGCCTCCGGTTCGGTCGCAGCCAGCTCTAAAGTAAAATCATCCGCCTCCACAAGGTTAGCGCCAAACGAATAAAGAAGCTTTACGCGCTCAGAAAAGCTGCACAAAAGCTTAGGGGATTTTTGGAACACCGACAGCGGGTGGTTTTTGAATGTATATACGACAAAGCGGAGCCCTTCATTTTTTGCCAGCGCCGCGGCGGTACTTAAAAGCTGCCTGTGGCCTGCATGCACACCGTCGAACATGCCGAGCGCCACAACGCTTTTTTCCTTACTACTTTGGTTCATTTCGAGCGTACGGCTATGCTCCATCGGACTCCTCCCCGGTAAAAAACACCGTACAATGAAATCCGTCTTCCCCGCGCTCGCCTAAGGCTATAAAGCGGCCGTCAAGGTAAACTTTGACGGTCTCGCCTATTTGAAACTCCTCGCCTCGCTCTATACTTGCGCCGTTTAACAACAGTCTCTTTTCGCGCTCGCTCAAATCCCTAATGTGCATCTCCGGGATATCATGAAGCGCTTTGTCCACGGGAATAACGGCGGATAAAAGCTCGCCACTTTCCTTCATGGCACGCAACTCTTCAAGCGTATACGCGTTTTCAAGCGTAAACATCCCCGAACTTGTGCGCAAAAGAAACGAAAGATGCGCGCAGGTATTGAGCGCTGCCCCTATGTCGCTGCAAAGTGCTCTTACATAGGTGCCGCGTGAACATGAAACACGAAGGAGATAACTGTTTTCCCCCGTCTGATGCAAAAACGTTATCTCATGTACGGTGATCGGACGTTTTTTCTGCTCTACCTCTTCCCCAGAGCGCGCAAGCTTGTACATGGGCGTGCCGTTGACGCGCACCGC
>JAEWZS010000103.1 GCA_023458355.1 Bacillota bacterium | reverse complement strand
CCTAACAGCAGCTTCTTTGGAAAACAGTCCTGTGACCTAGGTGGGAAAAAACAAGCCCGCTGCAAAAAACACAAGGCAAAACATGCTGCAAAGCAAAACGCAAAGCACGAGTGTTGACCGTATTCCTTGAATATTCTTTTTTCCCCAATGCTGTTCCATAAAAACGCCGCCGCCGCCAACGATGCCAAAAAGGCAGATATCCAATAGGTACACAAGCTGGTTAGCTGCACCTGCGCCCGCAAGAGGTACGTCGCCCAAGGCCCCGAGCATAAGCGTATCCGCCATGTACATGGCGGTATTCAAAAGCTGCTGAAGCATCAGCGGTAAGCTGATGCTCAAAAGGCGTTTGAAAAACACTTTGTCTCTAAAGCCGAACATATCCATAGCGGATATGGTACCATTGTTTTTGATATTTGTGCAACTCAAAAGAAAACAAACGCCGAAGCACCGCGTTTTCCTAGGCAAAGCGTGTTATAATAAAGTAACCTTATCTAGGGAGGTTTGTATGTATCTACCCATTAACTATATCGGCGGCGGGTACGATTATTGGCTTTTCGGCATGATTGCCGTAATGATACTCGGCTTGATTGTACAAGCGCGCATGAAAAGCGCATTCGTAAAGTTTTCTCGTATACCCGCGGCATCGGGCCTTAGTGCGGAAGAAGTAGCGCGCCGGCTTTTAGACGATGCAGGTAGCCAAGTTGCAATAACCGCCGTGCAGGGAAAACTCACCGACCATTACAACCCCAAAACACAGACTGTTGGCTTAAGTACGGATGTATATGGGCAAAGATCCGTAGCAGCACTGGCGGTTGCGGCGCACGAAATCGGACACGTGATGCAGCATGAGGAGGGCTATATGCCCATCAAGCTCAGAAACGCCGTGCTGCCAATCGCGCAGTTTGGCTCGTTTGCAGGCCCCATTTTGGTCATTGCGGGTGCTTTTATGCAGGCATTTGGTCTTGCGCTTATCGGCGTATACATCTATGCCGCAGTTTTACTCTTCCAGCTAGTAACGCTTCCCGTGGAGTTTAACGCCTCCACCCGCGCCATGGAAATGCTCAGTGCAGGCGGCTATATAAGCCGCGACGAGACTACGGGCGTAAAACGTGTACTAAATGCCGCCGCCATGACCTATGTCGTGGCCGTGCTTTCCACGCTCGTTACTTTGCTTCGCTTTTTAAGCATCGCCAACCGCTCGCGCAGGAATTGAGAAATCGGAGGATTCATAATGAAAGGACCAGTGATTGCGGATATAAGCCTTGTCAACCAAGGCGTGCGCCTAAGGGCAGATGTAGAGGGAAAACCCTCACTGGAGATTGACAGCCAACCACCCTATGGTGCGGGAGACACCTTATCGCCCATGGAGCTGTTTTTAGCGGGCCTTTGCAGCTGCGCGGGCGGCACGATACTCGCTATTCTCAACAAAATGCGTAAGACCGTTGTTCGCTTTTCCATTCATGCCATGGGTACAAGGCGGCAAGTACCGCCTTCAAGCTTTGAAACGATACGCCTTACATTTAAGCTCACATCCCCCGATACAAGCGAGGCGGAGTTTTTAAAAACCATACGTCTCACCGAGGAAAACTATTGCTCCGTTTGGGCGATGATAAAGGGAAACGTTGATGTTGTGACAGAGGTAGAAGTATCAAAAGAATAAATACAAACAGAAAAAATGCGCTTTCGGGGATTGTCCCGAAAGCGCATTTTATGTACCGGGTAATTCAATTCTTAAAACACATCGCCGATTTTTTCAATCTCTACACCCGTATAGTAATGCGTTAAAATTTCCTTATAATCACTGCCGTCCTTCGCCATAGCGTTTGCACCGTACTGGCTCATGCCTACGCCGTGCCCGAAGCCGACGGTGGTTACGATTACGTCTTTTTCAGAATACGACAGGCTGAAATTTGCGCTTTCAAGATCGAGCGCCTGTCGAAACTGCCGCCCCGTAATCGTTGCGTCTCCTACCGTAACCTGGTTTACCCGCCCGCTCTCGTAGCGCGATATAACCTTAATCTCTCGATCGAGCTTTCTTGCCGTAACATCCGCGTCCGGATACAGTTTGTTGATTGCTTTAGCTACCGCCGCGCGCGTTAAGCGCACCGTATCGGTAAAATGGTCGGAGTTTTCATCGGGGCTTTCAACGCTCACAAGATACGGCTCCGCCGACGCAAACACATGCTCGGAGTTTTCCGTAGTCCCTCCGGCGTTAGAATGAAAGAGCGCTTCAATGGGCAAGTGGTTGTAGGTAATAATCTCCCCGCTTGTTTCTTTTACCGCTTCGCGGACGCGGGAAAGATACGAAGAATAGTTGCTCCCCCAGTTTTGCTGCATCTGCGTATCGGTCTTATAGGCTTGACAGCATGTTGAATCCGTGCAGACGTCCGCACCGCCTTTCCCGCAGGGCTTGCCGTTAAGTGAAGCCATACGCCTTACGGTATACGTCCTTGCCGCAACCGCCTGCGCCTTAAGTGCCTCCTCTGAAAAGGCAGCGGGCATCTCCCCCGCCACCACGTGCACGAGATACTCCTCGAGGCTCGTTTGCACAGTTTTTTTCAGTTTTACATCATACACATAAAGAAGCTCCCCTGCTAAGGGAGTATTGTCATCCTCAGGCACGCCTTCCTTTGCGTAAAAGCAGCCGCGCACCATCAAAACCGCAAGACTAATAGCGCCCGCGATAAGAAGGAATGTTTTGATATCGGAAAAAACCGTTTTTTTACGGCGTCTGTAAGCATTCATACTTTTTATTCTATGTTACCGCTGTAAATTGCATGACGCAAAGTATTCTTGTCCTTTACCTAAGCGGCGGATATAATAGGAAATAAGCATTTCGACAAAATTAGCACAAAGGGCGGGCATGCTATATGGTTGAACGCACGATTAGCAGCGATAAAGAGGCCTTACGAGAGCTGATGAACCGTTGCACACGGCCCATGTACGACAGGGCGCTCGAAATCACAGGGGATGTTTATGCCGCAAAGGACGCAGTAAGAAGGGCTCTTCGCGAGCTTGCGGAAGCCGTACGGCGCGGCGAATGCCCGGAAGATGTGGACACTTGGGCAATACTTTTAGCACAGCGCAGCTGCGATGAGGAGCTTTATTACAAGAGGCTTATCGACGGCATGATTGCAGAGCTTCCGAATGCTTCTTACGAGACGCGGCCGCTTTGTAAGAATCCATTTACAACGGAAAGGCAATCTGACGCAATATCCGAGCGTGCATACATGGGTAAGGAAAACGCACCACAGCCTGAAGCTCCAGAAAGCGTTTCGCAGGCGGTATTTACCCCGGAGCGCCGCGCCATGCCGCTTGCCGAGCAAATGGAATACTCGGCGAGGCAACCCCTACCTTCGCAAACGGAGCGAACAACAGAAAAGCAGCCATCCGATATGCAAATAGAGCGCTCGGCCGATCAAAATATCGCTAAAGCACAAGCACCTACAATACAGGAGCCTGACGAGGACGACAGTATTTTTGCCCCGAAAAAGAAAAAAGCCCGTGTAACTCGCGAGGAGCCGGAGCAAGAATTCGAATACGAGCACGAGGAATACGATAACAGTACATCGCGAAAGGGAAAAAACAAGCGCCTTAAAGATGGCGAAGTGCCTGATTTGTTCGGCGACGATACTGTAACACAAGAGGATGACTACGACGAATTATCTGAAGAAAGGTCTAAAGGCGGCGGGCTTTTAGCGCTCCTTATTATCGTTTTGACGTTGGTCGCAGCGGGGCTGCTTTGGGTGATTGCCGTAAAGCTTGCAACGCTCGGGTACCTCGGTATTTCCGATTTTGGATTTGCGGACTGGTTCAACGAGCATTTGTTTAAATTTTATTAATCTTCACAAGTTTTCTATAAGTATATGATACAATAGAAAGAGAGATTTCGCTAAAGGAGGTGCATCTGTTGGACCCCATTTTGCAATACATCATGGGTTGGGAATGGCCCGCAATCCTATGCCTCGTTTTGGGTCTTGGGCTTGTCATCTACGAAATGTTCACCCCCGGTTTTCATGTACCCGGCATCCTCGGTGTGATGGCGCTAATCGCTGCGGTGATACTGCGCGCAAAAACACTGACCGACGGGCTCATCACATTTGCTCTATTGCTCATTATCCTTGTCGTGCTCACCTACTTTTTCTGGCGCTCGCTCACAAAAGGAAGACTTTCACGCTCAGCGGTTGTACTTAAAGAAAGCATAGATGCACAGTCGACCGACCGCACGGACATGCGTGCGCTCATCGGCAATGAGGGCATATGCTTAACACCGCTTCGCCCCGCAGGCACCGCAGAGTTTAACTCTCAGCGCATTGACGTTGTAAGCGAGGGAGAGTTTCTTCAAAGGGGAACGCGCGTGGTCGTAATGCGCGTGGAAGGCTTACGCGTACTTGTAAAGGCAGTTTCAGAGACTGACTAATTAACCAACGGCATACTAAAAATTATGAAATGTAAAGGAGAAGCAACATGGAAGGACCCCTTCTCGTCATCGTCATCATCATAGCCGCAATCATATTCCTTGCACTGTTTTTCAGCTTTGTTCCGGTGGGGCTTTGGATCAGTTCCACGGCATCGGGCGTTAAAGTAGGTATTTTCCAGCTCGTCGCCATGCGCATAAGGAAGGTTATTCCTTCGCGCATCATCAACCCTATGATTAAAACCACCAAAGCCGGCCTTACCATCTCGCTCAACAAGCTTGAGGCGCACTACCTAGCGGGCGGTAATGTGGATAGAGTCGCCAATGCTTTGATCGCTGCGGAACGCGCCGGCATCCCCCTCGATTTTGAACGTGCCTGCGCCATCGACCTCGCCGGGCGTGACGTATTAAACGCTGTGCAGATGAGCGTTAACCCAAAGGTTATCGAAACGCCTGTCATCGCTGCCATCGCCAAGGACGGTATCGAGCTTCGCGCTAAAGCGCGCGTCACGGTTCGTGCCAACATAGACCGCCTCGTAGGCGGTGCGGGCGAGGAAACCATCATTGCCCGTATCGGCGAAGGTATCGTAACAACCGTCGGCTCCTCCACGAGCCATAAAGACGTGCTCGAAAACCCTGACCTCATTTCTCAGACGGTTCTCAATAAGGGCCTCGATGCAGGTACGGCGTTTGAAATACTCTCCATCGACATTGCGGATGTAGACGTGGGCAGAAACATCGGCGCACAACTGCAAACCGATCAAGCCGAAGCCGATAAACGCATTGCACAGGCAAAGGCTGAGGAGCGCCGCGCCATGGCTGTAGCGCTTGAGCAGGAAAACAAGGCTGAGGCGCAGGGTATGCGCGCGAAGGTAATCGCAGCCGAGGCCGAGGTACCCCTCGCCATCGCTACGGCTTTCCGCGAAGGCAGGCTCGGTGTAATGGATTATTACAACATGAAAAACGTAATCTCCGATACCAACATGCGCGAATCCATAGCCGGCGGGCCGAGCCCCGAAAAGCCCACGAAATAAGGGCGGAGGTAAATCCGCATGGAAGTTATCATCATTATCGCGATCGTCATAGGCGTGGTCGTGAGCAATATGAAGAAGCAGCAGCAAAACGAGCAGCGCCGTAAGCAAGAGCAGGCGCGGGCCGCTTTTGAGCAGCGCGCCAAAGAGAACGTCCGTGTGCCTGAGGGGCAGTCTGCCATGTGGGGAACGCCCGACTATATGGAAGACGCGTATCGCGGCGAGGGCAGCACGAGCGGCGATCCTTTTTGCCAAGGCCCTGCAGGAAGATTTTCCTCCTCGGAAGGCATCGGTGATTCCGAAGGAAGGATCAGCACGGAGGGCATGGGTGATGTAGAAGGCCAATCGCGCTCCGGTGAAGGCGAGGGTAAAATAGGCTCCCCACGTTTGAGTGTGGTTCAGAGCTTAGTAACAACGAAAGATACGGTTCACACGGTGCAGGCATTGCCTGATGTAACACTAAGCTTAGACCGCAAAGCTGTGATACAAGGAATTTTGTACGCAGAAATCTTAGGCAAGCCCAAGGCTCTTAGACGCGGGTAAACACAAGACACACAAAAAAGGCGCTCGATGAGCGCCTTTTTGCATGTTTTACTTATTCTACGGAAATTTGGCAGGCCCGCATAGTCGTAAGAGCAGCGTCGTGGCTTTCCGGGGTAACGCCGGCACAAGCGGCGGCTTCCACGACAATCTCGTTGTTCGGATAATGTGCACGCAGCAAAATCGCATTCGAAACGACGCAAATATCGGTGCATACACCGCAAAGCTCGATTACGGTATCGGGATTTATATAGGGTTTTAAAAGCTCGGGCAGCTCTACGGAACCGAAAGTTGGCTTTTCAAGTACGATTTCGCCTTCTTTTGGCGTAAGCGAAGGATATATTTGAATGCCCTCGCTTCCACGGATACAGTGTGAAACGGGAAGATGCTTGCCTTCGAAACTCTCAAGGTAGCTCTCTTCATGCGTATCCTGCGTGTAAATGATATGATCTGAGCGTTTACGAGCCTCTTCTATCTTTTGAGCCACACGCGGCACAATTTTTTTTGCGTAGTCACTTCCCAATGTACCTGTGATAAAGTCGTTTTGCATGTCTACAACGATAAATATACGATTCAAAGTATGTTCTCCTTTCAATACACAGCCCCGCCCAGTACGTACGCGCCTAAATAAGCGCATTGCACAAGGAGGAGTAAAATCGTTAAGGGTATGTCGACGCGCTTATGTTTCGTCAAGTAAGAAAGTGCAATCGGAAGCGGGAACGTGGCCGCAAGATAGCGCGGTGCGCTCAAAAGCCATGTTGCACCGATAGAAAACGCGAAATAGCCTAGGAAATACAACGTATACGAAGGCCGAAGATTTTTTGCACCATATACCATGACGCTAAGCGACAGAAACGACGCTATAAGGTTTGGCACGAACAGCGTGAAAAGTAAGCGTGTATCGCCCGTTTTTGCGGCGTTGACGGCATAATCGGTCTGGTAGGCAGCGGTGTTAAAGAAATAGCCTAAACCCTGTCCCCAGTGGTCGCGCTGCACTTCCAAAAATGTAAGCGGATCACCCCATACGGCATAGTTGATATACAAATAGCCGATAAGACCCAGCGGAACGATGAGCAGGCACGCAATACGCTTTATAAGGTCCTTTATAAATTCCGCTCTATTTCCTTCGCGATGCAATTTTGAAAGATTTAATATGCCCTCTACCGCAATCGGGATAAGAAGAAGGATACCCGCGGAGCGCGTAAAGCCTGCGAGTGCGGCAAGGATGCAGGAAACAAGCACGTGCTTTTTTCGAAGATAGTACATGGACGCGACAGAGAGCAGAAGAAATAGGCTTTCCGTCATTGGTGCAGCAAAAAAGAATGCAGCGGGCAGCAAAAACAGGTATTTAACAGCGCGAAGCGCTCCTTTTCGCGGCATTTCAAGCGCACAAAGCTCATAGAGATACACCGCGGCAATGGAAGCGCATACTGTGCTTACGAGCATGGCGGACGAAAAATAGCCACCCGTTATATAGGAAAACGCCCGTATCATCACCGGATAAAACGGGAAAAAGACGATATGAAAGCGCGGGTCGCCTTCGGTTACATACCAACGCTCGGCAAGGCCCAAATAGCTTGGCGAATCGGTCCTTAACCAGAGCGACTCAAGCGTATCAAGCATGCCTCCTTTATAGCCTTGAATAAGTGTGCTTATAAACCATGCAATAAAAAACAGGAAAATTCGCGACACAAGCACCGCAACGACAATCTGTGCCCACGGATGTACACGCGAAAATCTGGCACTTCGCGGCCCAAGCATAGCGTTTGGAAGCGGAGGCTCGTCCGTTTTAAGCGATGTAAAAAAGCGTGGCACAACAAACGCCGTACATGCGCCGAAAAGACCTAGCGACAGCGCCGCAGCAAATATCCCCAAAGGGCTCGCCATGCTGTTCGCAACATAAAACGCAAACAGCGCGATAAACGCGCACAGCAAAACGATGGTTATAATTTTGGATGCTTTTTGCATGAGGTTATTATAGCACAAGAATGCATGGAGCAAAATGGGAGATAAGCTATGTGCATATGGCAAATAAAAACGCCATACTCCGCTGCAGCATCCTTAAAGATACCAAATCGGAGCATGACGTTTACTGTCTTCTTTGAAACAACCTCTATTCTGTCGGCGTCTTTTTGAACAATACGTAGGTGTTGGGATCGACCGGTTCGTCTTTTACGTGAAGCTCAAAGTGTAGGTGGCTTTGATCCCCGCACTCACTTATGGCGGTATCTCCCACATACCCTAAAAGCGTACCCGCGTTCAACTTCTGTCCCTTCTTGACAGGAGGCTCCGCTTTGAGATTTGCGTATACGGTTACCATATCGTTTTGGTGCTTCATGACCACCGTGATACCGAGCTGATCGTCTTTAAACACATTCTCCACAGTGCCCGAATACACAGCATGTACTTCAGAGCCCAAGGGGCTTGCGATATCCACGCCGCTATGGGTCATCCACTGTTCAAGTGTACGCGAGAATATGAGCTCGTTGACTGCAAATCCCCATATGATATCTCCCTCAACGGGTGCCGCAGCTTTAAGCTTTGGCGTAGACGTCGGCTTAGGGGTACCCGCAGGCGTAAAGTCCGGTATCAAAGTAGGTGTCGGCATCATTGTCGGAACAGGTGTCGTAACCGATGCAAGGCTCTCGTCATCGCTGCCTGAAACCGGGCTTAAATCCTCGGTAGGCATTGGCTCCTTTTGAAGCTGCGGCACAAAAACAAACGCCGCCGCCAGCCCCACCGCCGCAACGCATACCATGAGTACAAGATAAATACCCTTTTCCTTTAAAAATAGCCTAATTTTTTCCTTTTTGTTCATCTTCATCACCTCGCATCTATTCTTACCCCAAAATGGGTTTTTCAATCTTTTTTCACAGTGCGTTCCTTATATGCGATGGATTCTGTGCTATAATGGTTCAAGTTACGAATATCGAAAGGTTTTTTATGAAGAAATGTACGATCGGCGGCCAGGCGGTGATGGAGGGCGTGATGATGAAATCCCCTTCAGGAATTGCCATGGCGGTCAGAAAGCCGGACGGAACCATCGAAAGTGAATACACACCCGGCGGTTCTAAAGCGAAAAAAGGCACATTTTACGGGTTCCCTTTTGTGCGCGGTGTGGTGGTGTTTATCGAATCGCTCACGACAGGTATGCGAACGCTTTCGCGCTCGGCGGAGCTAGCTGGTGAATCGTTCGACGAGGAACCCACCAAATTTGAAAAATGGCTTGCGAAAACACTCGGCAAAGATATCGAAAAAATCGTGATGGGGCTTGCCGTGCTACTTGCCATAGCGCTTTCGGTGGGGCTGTTTTTTGTTCTGCCTACGCTTGCAAGTTCGCTGCTGTTTCGCCTCCTTCCCGAAGCTGCACCCGTTTGGAAAAGCCTCACGGAGGGCTTCGTGCGCCTTTTGATATTCATCGGCTACATTTTATTCTGTGCGAGTATTAAAGACGTAAAACGCGTATTTATGTACCACGGCGCGGAGCATAAAACCATTGCCTGCTACGAGGCTGAAGAAGATCTTACCGTGGAAAACGCGCAAAAACATTCGCGCCTCCATCCGCGCTGCGGCACCAACTATATGTTTCTCGTGATGGCGGTATCCATTTTGTTCTTTGCGGTCGTGGGCTGGGGCGATAACTTTTTTGTTCGCATTATAAGCCGCCTCATCTTTTTGCCGGTGGTGGCGGGCATCTCCTATGAGCTTCTTCGCATCGCCGCAAAATACGACAACGTCCTTACAAAAATCATTCGTGCGCCGGGCATGGCGCTGCAATATATCACCACCTCCGAGCCGGAGCCTCTAATGATAGAGGTTGCCATCACCTCGTTCAACCTCGCTATGAGCCATGAGCCGCAGCAAGGCGAGGCGTGTAAGGCATCATGACGGCCGTGCAAAAAACCGTTTTTGCTACACTCGCCTCCTTAAGCGAGGCTCTCCTTCCTATTGCCAAAGAAGAAGCCGCGCAGCAGGCGCGGCTTTTACTCTGTCATGCGCTTCGCATTTCAAATAGCGAGCTTATATCCCTTTACGCTTCCCCTATGCCCGAGGCTCGGGAAAGAACGCTCAGGGCATATTTAGCGCGGCGGCTAAGCGGCGAACCATTGCAGTATATATTGGGCGAATGGGAATTTATGGGGCTTCCGTTTTATGTAAAAAGCGGTGCTCTTATTCCTCGCCAGGACACCGAGACGCTCGCGGAGCATGCGCTTAAGCTTATAAAAGAACGCAAGTACAAAACTGCGCTCGATTTATGCTGCGGCACAGGCTGTATCGGCATAAGCCTTGCTAAGCTTTCCGACGTGTGCGTCACACTTGCGGACATAAGCCCCCTATGCCTTACGCTTGCACAGAAAAACGCCGAGCGTAACGGCGTTTTCACAAAGCTTTCCGAGGGGGACTTATTTTCCGCCGTTTCGGAGCGGTTTGATATCATCGTCACAAATCCTCCGTATATTCAAACCGATACGCTCGATACCCTTCAAAAAGAGGTAAAGTTTGAGCCGCGCATCGCACTCGATGGTGGCGAAGACGGGCTTATGTTTTATCGCCGAATTAGAGACACGTATAAGGCGTATCTTGCGCCCAACGGCGCGCTCCTTATGGAAGTAGGCGAAAAGCAGGCAAGTGATGTATGTAAGCTTTTTGATAACGCCTATACTGTTAAAGATTTGTGCAAAATCGACCGCGTTGTGGTAGTGAACGGGTAATTTCGATACTTTGGGGGTACGTTTTTATGGCACGGTTAAAATGCGCGCTTTTTTTATGTGCTGTTTTGATGTTGTCAGGCTGCGCCTCTCCTGTGTTTGTCCCCGCTGGCACCCCTGTTTATTTAGAAATAACGGAAGTACCCACATCGCTTACCCTGCTACCATCCCCATCGATTGCACCATCGTTTTCTCCTTCTAAAACAGTCGTACCGCCTTCTACGCCTTCCCCTTCTCCGGAACCGCCCAAAGAGGCGATATTGGGCTTTGTGGGCGACATACTCATGATGGAAACGCAGATCAAAACTGCAAAAACCGATTCGGGCTATGATTTTACCCGAAGCTTTGCACCTATGCAAACGCTGTTTGAGAGTGTCGATTTGATGTGCGGTAATTTCGAAGGTGCGTTTGCCGGAGAGGATGCAGGCTACTCTAAACCTCGCGCCACACAGGAACCTCCGAGTGAGCTTAACCCATCCCCAACGATACCTCCTTATCAAAGTTTCAATGCACCCGATGCGCTCGCCTATAATCTTAAAACACTAGGGTTTGACGTTCTCACAACCGCCAACAACCATTGCCTGGACCGCGGTTATGACGGGCTTTGCCGCACCACGGAAGCAATACACGAAGCCGGGCTTTTTCAAACAGGGACATTTTCCTCCGAACAGGCACGCCAAGAACCGCTTGTCATCGACATGAACGGCTTTAAAATCGGCATTGTAGCAGCGACCGAAAGCGTCAACTCCAAGGATGGTTTATTAAAAGGTGATGCGCGCTCGTTTGCTGTGGCGCGGCTAAATGATAAGGAGGAACGCGTAAAAAGCGATATCGCCGCTTGCCACAAAGAGGGTGCGGAGTTTATAATAGTTTGCGCGCATTGGGGTGATGAATTTGAAAACTACCCCAATTCACGGCAGAAGCGCACCGCCAATAAGCTTATTCAATGGGGTGCAGATGCCATAATCGGCTCACACCCGCATGTGGTACAGCCCATCGAATACGTGGAAGTTGAGCGAGACAGCAAAAGCGTAAAAGCACTTGTTGTATGGTCGCTCGGCAACTTCATTTCCAACATGTCTCCATCGCCCGAGGACTACGGCCTTTTTGTGCGTCTCACACTCGCACGCGATGAGGGCGGCACTGCGTTTTTAAAGGAAACGAGCTACCTCCCCGTTTTGTGTGCGAAGCAAAGTCTCTCCACAGGCGTTAGGCTTCATCAAACGCTGCCATGCTATGAGGACACATCCACCGTTGCTGCCTTCGAAATGCCTGACGAGAAGCTTTTGGAGGACGTTTTGAAGGCGCGTAAATATGTGATAAAAATCTGCGGTACAGATGCCGCTTCTCTAATTGGATAAAGGAGGCAAAACGTCATGCTCGAAAGGCTCAAATCCATCAAAGCGCGATACGACGAACTTACGCTTTTTTTAAGCTCGCCGGACGCGATGAGCGATCAATCACGCTGGCGTGAACTCATCAAGGAACATGCCTCACTTGAGGAACTTGTAACCGCCTATAACGATTATGTAGCTGTGCGTGACGAGTTGGACGGCTGCAAATCCATGCTGCACGACGCAGACGCAGATATGAAAGAGCTCATCCATGCGGAGATTGAAAGCCTCAGCGATAAGCTTACCGACATAGAAGAAAGCATCAAGATATTGCTTCTGCCTAAGGATAAAAACGACGATAAAAACGTTATTATTGAGATACGTGCAGGCACGGGTGGCGAGGAGGCGGCGCTGTTCGGCGCGAATTTATTGCGCATGTACCAGCGCTATGCTGAGCGCCACGGCTATAAGAGCGAATACTTGAGCGAAAGCCTTGCGGACATGGGCGGTGTGAAAGAAGTTATCCTCTCTCTTTCTGGTAAAGGCGCTTATTCGCGCATGAAATTTGAAAGCGGCGTGCATCGCGTGCAGCGTGTCCCCGAAACCGAGTCGCAGGGCCGCATACACACGAGTGCTGCCACCGTTGCCGTTATGCCCGAAGCCGAGGACGTGGAGGTCGAAATAGACCAAAAGGACCTTCAGATTGACACCTACCGAAGCGGTGGCGCTGGCGGCCAGCATGTCAACAAGACCGAAAGCGCTATACGCATAACACATCTACCCACGGGGCTTGTTGTGCAGTGCCAGGACGAAAGAAGCCAGCTTAAAAACCGCGATAAGGCTATGCGCGTTTTAAAAAGCCGTCTTATGGAGCTTTATCAGAGCAGACAGGCGATGGAGGAGTCCTCCTCACGCCGCAGCATGGTAGGAAGCGGCGATAGAAGCGAGCGCATCCGTACCTATAATTTCCCCCAAGGCCGCGTGACTGACCATCGTATTAACCTTACGCTCTACAAGCTCGAAGCATTTCTCGACGGGGATATGGATGAGCTTTTAGACGCGCTTAACTTAGCCGAACGCGCCGCGAAGCTAAGCGGTGAAACCGTATGAAAACCGAGGTATTTAACGCCATAACCCAAAAGGAAAACGGTTCGCGTCTCGCGGGGCGTGTTATCCGAGACGGCGGGCTTGTGGCGTTTCCTACAGAGACCGTATATGGCCTCGGTGCAAACGGCCTGGATGGTGAGGCCGTCAAAAGAATATTCGAAGCAAAGGGGCGTCCGATGGACAACCCCCTTATTTTGCATGTCGCCAGTAAGTCCGACGCCAAGAAACTCTGGTCAAGCATGCCGGAAAAAGCCCGCGCTTTGATGGATACATTCTGGCCCGGACCTCTGTCGCTCATATATGAAAAGAGCGAGCGCGTTCCCTATGAAGTGACCGCAGGGCTTGATACCGTAGCCGTTCGCATGCCCGACCATAAAACCGCGCTTGCTTTTTTACGCGAGGCCGAAGTGCCCGTAGCTGCACCGAGCGCCAATCTATCAGGCCACCCAAGCCCTACGACCGCAAAGCATGTGCTCGATGACCTCAATGGTAAGGTGGATGTGATATTGGACGGCGGCCCCTGCCGCGTAGGGCTTGAGTCCACGGTTTTATCGCTCGTTGGTACACCCACCATACTCCGCCCCGGCGGCATTACGAGGGAGATGCTCGAGGCGATCATTGGCCACGTGGAGCTTGCACACAGCATACTCTCCCCTATGACAGAGGGTGAAAAGCCGCTTTCTCCGGGCATGAAATATAAGCATTATGCACCGGATGCACAGGTTCTCGTGGCAGAAGGCGAAGAAAAGCAGGCTGCACAGCGCATACGGCGCGCATACGATCTGGAAACCGCTGACGGAAAAGTTTGCGTAATTTTTGCGAGCGTGCAAACGCAAGCCTTTTATGGCGGAAGAAGATATGCTATAATAGGCGACAGAACTGTGCCTGAAACCTTCTGCGCAAGCCTATTTTCCAAACTGCGGGAATTTTCCGGCAAGGCGGATATCATATTTACGGAAGCACTGCCTGTGCAGGAGCTGGGCCTAGCATACATGAACAGGCTCTTGCGCGCAGCAGGATTTCAAACGCTGTAAAGCAAAGGTCAATAAAGGAGAATTCAAATGAAAATCGTCATCGCAAGCGACCACGGCGGATTTGAGTACAAATCCATGCTCGTGCCGTTTTTAGAAGCCCTCGGGCATGAGGTTACGGATCTTGGGTGCCGTACCGAAGATACCACGGACTATTCGGACTATGCACTGCCGGCAGCAAAAGCCGTTGCAGCCTCCGAATTTGACCGTGGTATTCTTATATGTGGGACAGGCGTGGGCATGAGCATCACCGCCAACAAGGTAAAAGGGATACGCTGTGCGCTTTGCGGCGACCTTTTGACCGCAAAGCTGACCCGCGAGCATAACGATTCCAATATGCTTGCAATGGGCGGGAGAATTATCGGCCCCGAAACCGCGAAAGCTATCGTGGCGGTGTGGCTCGGTACCGATTTTTCGGACGTTGAGCGCCATAAGCGCCGCATCGACAAGATCGGTGTGTTTGAAAACAGTCAGGATTTCTAAATCAATCTCATACAGCCGAAAGGAGCATTCAACATGGGAAAAGTAACGGTCATTGACCACCCGCTCGTACAGCACAAGCTCTCGCATTTGAGGGACATTCATACGGGCCCGAAAGAATTCAGAGAGCTGGTGCAGGAGCTGGCCATGCTGCTGTGCTACGAAGCCACGCGCGATCTTCCGCTCGCCGACGTTACGATTCAAACACCCATCGGCCCCGCGCAAGCCAAGGAGCTTGCCGGTAAAAAGCTCGGCATCGTGCCGGTACTGCGTGCAGGCCTCGGCATGGTAGATGGTCTTCTAAGCCTCATTCCTGCCGCGAAGGTTGGCCATATTGGCTTATATCGCGACCCGACCACACTTAAGCCCGTCGATTATTACTGTAAACTCCCGCCTGACGTGCAGGAGCGCGATATCGTAATCGTCGATCCGATGCTCGCCACAGGAGGCAGCGCCGTGGAGGCTATCACACTTGTGAAAAAAGCAGGCTGCAAGAGCATCAAACTCGTGAATCTCATCGCAGCACCCGAGGGCGTAAAGGCCGTCCGGGATGCACACGATGATGTGGACATCTACATCGCCTCCATAGACAGCCACCTCAACGAGCATGGATACATCGTACCGGGCCTTGGGGATGCCGGCGACAGGCTTTACGGAACAAAGTAAAACGATAAAATCGCAATATTGTAAAGGGCGGGATGATATAATCCCGCCCTTTTTCACACTTCGCCCACTATAACACAGCTTCCGGATGTGCTATACTGTCCACATCTCGTATATACGTTTTAAGGGGGTGAACTTATATGGAACAGGTGGCCTCAACACGCACAGTAATGCCGTTTTGGCGCGGTGTACTGGCATTTTTTCTCGGCTGTTTATGCTTTACCGTTTCTCAGATACTCACGCGCATACCCCTTTTAAATGCACTGCAGGCTGATGTTTACGTTTCCGTTTTTATGGTAGCGAACGCGCTTCTCTACATGGCGCTCGTAGCGCTTTCGGCAGGTGTTTTTGAGGAAGTTTTTCGTTTCCTTTTTAAGCAGTTTTTGCTCCGCCCCGCGGCTTCATCCTTCTCGCAGCCGATTTTATTCGGTCTTGGGCACGGGCTGACCGAAGCTCTTATCGTGCTGATACCGCCTATTTTACAAGGATACACCCTTTCTGACCTCTCTTTTGCCTTTCTTGAGCGCGCGCTGAGCATTGTGCTCCATATAAGTCTTACGGTCATGGTGTTCAACGGCTTCCAAAGAGGTAGGAAGTGGCGCTATCTGCTGGCAGCGGTGCTGTTACATGGAGCTGTTGATTTCGTGCTTCCCGTACTTGCAGCCTCGGGCGTTTCCGCACTGCTCATAGAGGCCTTATATTTCATTATTGTCATCCCCTTCGCCGTATACGCGGCGCGTTCCAAAAAATTCTATCTTCGCGGAGGTGTTTCACATGCTTAAACGTATTTTGATCCCGCTCATGGCCGCAGCCATGCTCCTTTTTGCATTCGGGTGCAGCACAGTACCCCCACTTTCGGACAACTTCGATGAGGCGACCGTGAAAAAAGCCGCCGAGAATGTAATCGTCTTTTTTAACGCGCAGGACAGTGAAGCGATTCGCGGCATGTCCAATGAGACGCTTACGGCCGTACTGACCGATGAAACGCTTCAGGAAATTTATACGGCAATCTCTGAAAACGGTGCATTTGTGGAGTTTGGCGACGCGGTTACATTTGGCTCGAGCGACAAAGCAACAGGTACAGAGTACGCCGTGGTGGTAGTGAAGGCAAGCTACGAGACGAAAGCACTTACCTATACGATCTCGTTTGATACGAACATGAAGCTTGCGGGAATTTATTACAAATAAGGTTACATTAAAAGAGGAGCGGAAAATGCATTTCCGCTCCTCTTTTTTATGTCTAAATTAATCTACCCGCATGATATCCGCACCGATTGCCCTTAGCTTTTGCTCAAAAAACTCGTAACCGCGGTCGATGAAGTGGATGTTATGAAGCTCGCTTTTGCCTTCACCCATAAGCGCTGCCACCATGAGCGCAGCACCCGCGCGCAGGTCGCTTGCATATAGAGGTGAACCCGATAATGCTTCTACACCTTCTATGAGCGCTGTACGCTGGTTAATGGTGATATTTGCACCCATGCGTCTTAATTCGCTTACATGGTTAAAGCGCTCCTCGAAGATGTTTTCCACGATGAAGCTGTTACCCATGGCTGTCGACAAAAATGCCATCATGGGCTGCTGCAGATCGGTCGGGAAGCCGGGATAAGGCAGTGTTTTGATGTTCACTGCGCGAGAGCGGCCCTGCATCATAACGCGGATGAAAAATTCTCGCCCATCGTCGCCTTCGATTACGCGCACACCGCTTTCCATGAGCTTTGCGGAAATGGCCTCAAGGTGCGTGGGGATGACGTTGTTAATTACGACATCACCGCGCGTGGCTGCTGCTGCAATCATAAAAGTGCCCGCCTCGATCTGGTCGGGGATAATGGCATATGTGCAGCCGTGCAGCTTTCGACCGCCGTTGACACGTATCACATCCGTGCCCGCACCCTTCACCGAAGCGCCCATCATATTCAAAAAGTTAGCCACATCTACAACATGAGGTTCCTTGGCCGCGTTATTGATGATGGTAATTCCCTCAGCACCTACCGCTGCCAACATGATGTTGATGGTTGCGCCTACACTCACCACGTCGAGGTAAATTTCGGCACCTGTAAGTTTGGTCGCCTGCGCGCGTACGATGCCGCCTTTAATATCAACCTGTGCGCCAAGCGCCCGTAAGCCCTTGATATGCTGGTCTATGGGCCTTTGACCTATGGAGCAGCCTCCGGGCAGCGCGATTTCAGCATAGCCGTAGCGCCCCAAAAGTGCGCCAAGCAGATAATACGAGGCACGAAGTAAGCTCACCATTTCAAAGGTAACGCTATGGGTGTTGATGCCGCGCGGATCTATACGCATGCCCTGATCGGGTGTAAACTCCACGGTGGCACCCATGCGGATAAGTATCTGCTCTAAGATGCGGACATCCTCGATGGCAGGAAGGTTTTCGATACGGCAACTCTCGCCGCAAAGGATTACCGCAGGAATGATTGCCAACGCAGCGTTTTTCGCACCGCTTATGGTGACAACACCCTCCAAACGGTTTCCACCGTTGATGACAAAATGAGACATCAGCGCTCTCCTAACAATGTGATCGGCTAAAAATCAGCCCTTTTTGCCTTAATGGCAGCCCGAGCAGCTCGAGCAGGAGCCCGAGCATCCCTCTTTGGGCGAGCCCGCGCATTTTCCTTCGTACGCGCGCTCTGTTTCGCCGCCGCAATTAGGGCAGCGGACGCTGTTCATCTTTTCTGACGAGGTCAGCTCGTCGAATATCTTCGAGCAGCTTTTGCACTTAAATTTTAACAATGCCATATCTGTTACCTTGTCGTCAGTTTCTGTATTGTATCATTTGATAACCAAAAAGGCTAGCTTTCTCGGACTCTGCCTGTCAAACAAGTGCCGTATTACTTTTTTACGGCAAATAATACCTTGGGTTACAGGCTCCGCCTGTCAAGCAAGTGCCGTGCCGTCACTCGCTTGAGTTTTCTCAGGAAGTACCTGCTCATACTTCGCGGCCGGTACTTCCTGCAAGGAACGAAATCCTTCGGATTTCATCCGTTTTGACGCACATGTCGTCAAAGCCGGAACTTAGCCTTCGAAAGGGTGAAACCAAAGCGCCACCTTTAGTGGACGAAGCGAAGCAGAAGCTCAGTGTTGTGTGCCGCGTACGCACCCCCCCGAACCTTCTTAAAACGGAATTGCACTTGCTATTACGGCAAATAATACCTGGGGTTGTACGCAAACCCGTCTATGCGAAGCTCAAAGTGGAAGTTTCCTTCCTCCCCGTAAGTCTCCTTGCCCGCCGTAGCGATACTCTGCCCCTTTTCTACTGTGTCACCAAGGCTTACGAGCGCGCTATCAAGATGAGCGTAGCGCGTTAAAAAGCCGTTGCCGTGGTCGATTTCAACCGTCAGACCGTAATTTCCGCGCATTAGAACACTTACGACTATTCCTGTTTCGGCGGCTAAAATGGAAGCGCCCTCATCGAGCTCATAATCGAGCCCAAGGTGCATTCCCCCGTTCCTTCGCCCGAAGTTGGAGTTCGGTTTTTCCTCCGTTGGTGCAATAAAGCTGAGCGCACCCGCATCTTTCCCCTTTTTCCCCTCACTCCTGCCGGGCTCGCCGTCTTTTGTGGAAAGCGTGCCTACTGTGACAACGCGGTTCTCACTTTCGACGAGGATTGTCTCATCGTCAGTCTCGGTCTTTTTTTCCTCACCGTTTACATAGACTATACGGGTTATAACAGAGCTTTCGCCATTATGCCCAAGGCTTTTTATAATTCTAAGCCCTTTTAACAGCGTGTCGTCGCGCAGATTTTCTTCTTTGAAATTTATCTCATGCACGTTCTCTTGTTGTAAAACGGTCTGTACCTTGAGAGGATGCCGCCCGTTTATAAACAGTTCGAACAGCACTTCGTGCGTGGTGAGCTCCGTAGCATCCGGTGCATCTAAAAGCTCTACCGAATCGACAAACGAACTTGTAATTCGTCCCTCACCCTCCACCATGGACTCGTAATAGGCCTTCACATCGTGTAAAAGCTCTTCCGCTGCCTCACGGCTCGCGAGTACACCCGCCGTTTTACCGTCGATAACAATGGCTGTCTTCATATATACGGGAGCGGGCGAGCTATCTATGACGTTTTCTTCCGCGGTCGGCAGGAGGGCCTGAGGTGTCAAATCTGGTGTCGGCACCGGTGCATCGGTAGTAACAGCAGCGCTCGGCGCGGGCGTGAAGGAAGGATTATTAGAGGCGTCCATGGCAATACGGACAACCGGCGCTGCAAAAAGAATAAGAGCAAAGAAAAACGCGGCATACGCGTAAAAGCGCGCGTCGGCTTTTACCTTATCGCGCGGCCTCTCGGTTTTTTTGTCGGGTATATTTTCATTATCGGTGCTTTTGACATAATTCCCCTCTTGTACCGGTGGTTTTTCCCCGAGTACTTCAGGAAGGGAGTCCGTCGGTTTTTCCTTCTCCATGGCCTCTATTATACTTCACATAGCGGATTGCTTCAAGTTCACTGCCATGCTGCAGACGTATACGATTTGTAAACAAATATAGACATATTCCGTTAACTTGACATACGCCGCGTTGAAAGTTACGGTATTGTTAGGGCATATGCCCGAAGAGAGGATGTTTTATGAAAAAATGCCGTGTTCTCATACTTTTTGTACTTGTGATTTTCCTTTTACCGGGCTGCGCGAAAGCGCCTTCTTTCCCCTCTGTCACAGAGGGTTTGAAAACCCCCGAAATAACAACCGCGCCTGCGCCCACAGCTGTAAAGGACGATGTAGCTCTTATCAAGTATTTTGAGGAAACGTATTTACCGGGTTATGCTTCGGCCACCTTTGCGGATTTAACGAACGACGGTCAAAACGAGCTTATCGTAGTGGAGCTGTATGGTGAAGATGGCGTAACCCCCATAGAACTCAGTTCCGTAACGGACGCAGCAGACTTTACCGCCGGCCGCGTCACGGTTTTTTCTCTAATAGACGGTACTGTAAAGGCAATCTATACGCGCGATGCGTCTAATGCACATGCGAGCTGGATGGAACTTTATCTATTTACCGATAAAACCGGCGCATACCTCATTGATTACAACCCTTCCGTCTATCAGGGTTTTGCGGATTACACCTATGCATTGTTTTCTCTAAC
>JAEWZS010000102.1 GCA_023458355.1 Bacillota bacterium | reverse complement strand
CCTCACAAGCGCGGATGGTGTAAATTTCACTCCCGCTGTGCCTGATACAAAATATGAATTTAACCCCGATAGCGGCAATATGGTACGTATTGATTTCAACCCGGTACAGGCAAGCTATGTCAAGCTTATCTTCTCTTTAAATTCTTCCGCTCGTTCCAACGGCGCGCAGGCAGCGGAAATTTTAATTTTCGAATAACCGTTTGTTCCGTTACAAAAGCCCTCCGTGCAAACGGAGGGCTTTTCTTTTGCAAATCTGTGATTTTCAGGTATCCTCTTTTACATCCCATCCATCGTGTGTGACTGTGACGATAACTCTTTTTCCCGAGAGCATTACAGGGAAACGCAAAGATGTGATCTCTTTTGGCAGCCGCGGGCTTAGTTTAAGCTCGCCGTTTTGTACCGAAAGACCGGCAAAACCCAGTACGGCAATCATCCACGCGCCGCCGTTGGCTGCCGGATGCGTACCGCCGATATAGATCTCGCCCGCCCAGTGCTTGCCACCACCGGTTAAATCGATGGAGGCCGTTTTCATAAAATGTTCCCAGGCAAGGTCCGCTCGGTTGATGCGGCAAGCCGTGAGCGCATACATGCAAGCCGATAGGCTCGAGCCATGTTCCGTGCGCGGCTCATAGAAACGCCAATTTTCTTCGACCGTTTCGCCGGTAAAAAGCTTAGGGAAGAGCGCCATCATGGCGATTACATCTGCTTGCTTGATGATTTGCGTGTGCGCCGCTACGCCATGGTTGGTTCCCCAGTATTCCCTCGCGGCCAGTACCCGCCCCCGTACGGTATCTAAGGCGCAATCATCCAACTTCAAATACCCGTCGAACTGTTCAACAAGCGCACCTTGTGTAAAGGTTGGCTGCAGCTTAGGTGCAACAGTTTTTAATCGTTTGAGGTCTTCTTCATACGCAAGCTTTTTGATGAGTTCTTCCATTATATTTGGCTCATCCGCAAATAACTCCTCCAATTTCAGAGCGCTATGCATGCAAAATGCCGCCATTTGATTTGTGAAAGCATTGTTGTTTACCCGTTCATGATATTCGTCCGGGCCGATTACATCTAAAAGCTCCACCTTATCCTGATCTACGCGGCAGTGCGCGCGGGAGAGATAAAACCTGGCACATTGCAGTATTACCTCAGCGCCGCCATCCTTTAGCAGGCTTTTATCGCCCGTAATCTCGTAGTACCGCCAAAGGGCATAGGCGATATCTCCGCTGATATGGATCTGTTTATCACGAAAATACGTGCGTACCGGGCGGTGCGTAAAAACATCGGTCACATTGTAGTCGGTACAGCCTTCTACACCGCCTTCTTGGCTCTCCCAAGCGTAAAATGCGCCACGAAAGCCGTACTCGGCGGCTTTTTGAAGGGCACCGGGCAAGGTTTCGATTCGGTACCGCAACAACTTTTTTGCAAGCTCCGGCTCGGTATGTACAAATACCGGGAACAGAAAGATTTCTGAATCCCAAAAAACAGCGCCCTTATAGGTTTGCCCGGAAAGGCCACGGGCCGGGATCGACAAAGCATTGGCGTGTCGCGGAGCGATACTGTTTAGGTGGTATAGGCTTGCGTTAAGAGCTTGGGCAGCTTCCTCACAGCCCGTAAGTTCCACGGCGGAATGCTTCCAAATTTTATCCCATGCTTTTTCATGGGTGCTGAGACAGCAAGAAAAACCGTCAACCAACGCTTTTTGGCATAGAGCAGCTGCGAGTTTTCCCGGCTCAGGGTCATCCATACCGGTGAAAACCGCAGCAAACAGGGTGATGGTATACGCCTCTCCGGCCCTTGCGGCAAACCGAATGCGACGGTATACACCTAGCTCGTTTACCTCATGCGACTCTTGATAGGCAAAATCGCAATGTGCGGATTGTGCCACCGTCACGGGGATTTTAAGTTCGCCCGTACGCGCTTGCGCCAAAAGAATCGCACCGGTATGGTACTTATAATCAAATAAATGAGGGCCGTTGATATCCCATAGGTCGGTAGTGATACCCGCCAAAAGCTCAGCTTCACCGTCTGCTTGGAAGGTCAGCGTTAAGCGAGAAGCAAGAAGATGCGGTTGTGCCATGGAGGCAATCCGCTCACTTTGGATTCGCACGGCGGGGAACGCCGTATCGCGGCTAAATATGCCATGGCGGAAGTTTATGGTTTGGCTGTGCCCCAAGGGAGCGGAAACTCCGAGCGCCATCGCTTCACCGTTCACAAAAAGCTTTGCGAACAGACCGTTTGGCGCGTTAACGGGCTCTCGCCATTTCTCATCATTTCGATCATAGATACCGGCAAGGTTGACGGCGGCAAGCTCTGATTTACCCCATTCCTCCATAGTGCCGCGATACCCCATGTAACCGTTGGCGATCAGAAAGCGATTTCCGTTTCTTACCGTATCTTCCTGTTGATATCCCTCTTGTGTATAATTCCAAACGTCCAATGTATTCGCTCCTTCATCCGTCGGAAACGATCAGCCCGTCCGTGTCAAGCTTGTATAGCTTTTCGTATACCAGAAGCTCAATTGGCGCACCCTGCCGCAGCGTAAACTGCGTCTTGCCCTTTTGCATATCCAAATCGAGAATTCGCCCCTTATACGAAAGGGAAAAGCGGAGCCTGCTCCAACGCTCAGGCAGAGATGGGGCAAAGCGAATCACTTCGCCGTCGCTGCGTAAACCGGCAAACCCGTAGACGATGTTCGCCCACGCCATGGCAATGCTGGTGGTGTGGAGTCCGTCGCCGGTGTTGCGGTTGTAGTTGTCAAGGTCAAGGCGGGTGGCATAGCCAAAGAAGTTTGTCGCTTCCTCCATCCTCCCAAGCTCAGCCGCCAGTATGGAGTGCACAGACGGCGACAGGGAGGACTCGTGGATTGTGCGCGGTTCATAAAACTCGTAATTGATCCGTTTTACCTCGTGCGTAAAGGAGGCGTTATACAAGTAGAGGAACATCAGCACATCGGGTTGTTTGATCATATCGGTGCGGTAGATGCGGTCGTAGGACCAATGGTCATACAGAGGGAACTCTGTAATAGGTATGGCATGAATATCGATATGAGGAAGATCAAAGTAACCGTCGTGCTGTTCAATCAGACCTGTGGCTTTTATAGGCATGGTCATGTTGGCTGCAATGTCTTCCCATACGCACAGTTCGTCTTCTCGCAAGCCGGTTTTTTTGCAAAGTGCCGCATAGTGCTCCGGCATTTTATCTTTCATTTTGCGCAGCGTTTCAAGCGCATATTCTATTGAGCGCTTGCCCATATAATTGGTGTATGCATTGTTGTTGACCATCACGTGGAACTCATCCGGACCCATTACACCGTAATACCCGTATTTCCCCGTTGTGGAGCTTTTAGAAACGCGACTCGCTAAAAAGCGGGCGATTTGCAAGAGCATTTCAACCCCGTATTCCCATAAAAAATCCAAGTCGCCGGTTACGCGCTCATAATGCCAAATACCATAGGCAACCGCGGTGCTGGGTTGGAATTGCAAGCTGGCGTGCTGCCATAGTGTGCATGCCTCATCGCCGTTTAATGTGGCAACAGGGAAGCAAGCGCCCTCACAATCAAGCATTTTTGCGCGATTAATCGCCTGTGGCAGCGTATTGTAACGAAACATGAGCAGGGCTTTTGCGGCTAAAGGGTTGGTAAACAGGTAAAAAGGCAGGCAGCACGCCTCGGTGTCCCAAAATGCATGGCCGTTGTATATTTCACCCGTCAGCCCCTTGGCGCCGATGTTATGGCGCACACTCCCGCCATTGTAGATCTGTGCCATTTGGAAGCTGCAAAAGCGGATCCCTTGCTGCTCTTCAGCAACAGGCGCAGTTTCAAATTCATTCGTACCTTCCGGTTCTATCACCACATCCGAAATATTCCAGTGTTCCGCCCAATAAGCTTTTTGAGCCTCCAGTGCCCGGTTAAGAGAAACCTCGGCTGTTTCATGCAGGGCGGTTTGCCCATTTTGCCATAGGGTCTCGCCTTGCGTTCCGTCAAACAGTATCACGACCCTTTTATCAAGGTGGAGTACTTTCCCCTTCTCGAGCAAAAGCGTGGTTTCAAGCGACGCTGTTTTGCTTTGTTGTTTTCCCCGGCAAGCGCCCGGAACATCCCACAACGCGGCCGCAAAAACCTCCTGCCCCGATAGGAGCGTACGGGATTGAACGGCACAGCTGTTTCCCTTAAGATCAATTCTTGCATCGCCCCAAAAGCAGGCGTTCCTTCCTTCGTGGAGCACATCAAAGGATATGCCCGACATCAATTCAACAGGCCCGCTGAAATTGAGGGCTTCCAAGGTGATGCGCTGATAGGCGCGCTCACCATGCCGCATATCCAAAAAACGAAGAAAACTCAACCGCAAATCCTTGCCGGTTTTTAAATGCCAAACAAAGCTGCGCGTCAGCGTCCCGGAGCGCATATCCAATTCTCGAACGAAATCGCTGAAGTTTACTTTCCCAAGATCCAACACTTCACCGTCGACCGATATACTGCTCATAAGCCAATCTGCCGAGGGAATCATAAAATGGGTCTTATCTACGATACCTCGATAGGACCTAGGTAGGTTTTCAAGATCATATACCCCGTTTGTATATGCACCTCGCAGGCTGTCTACACTCCCACCTTCATCAAAGGAGCCGCGTACGCCCAAATTTTCATTGGACAGAGCAAAAACAGATTCGCTCACGCGCGCATATTGAGGGTTGAAGCCTTTCTCTATTACCTTCCAAGGATCTGTTAAAAAATACTTATCGGCAACTTTTGCCACATTCCTACCTCGCAATAATTACAATAATTTTAATACAAACGGTAAGCCTTGCTAACCCTTTATGCCGGCGGTCACGATGTTTTGGGTAAGCTTTTTTTGGAAAACGATAAAGAGGATGATGGGCGGTATCATCGAGAACACCACGGAGCGCATTAAAGCATCATAGTTGATGGTTTGCTGCGTACTGAATATAAACAGGCGCACCATGACGGTCTGCCAAGGGCCGTTGCCGAGTACCAGATAGGGCAGCAGAAAATCCGACCAAGCCGCATTGATGGCAAAGATGGCAATGACCACGCATATGGGCTTTGACAGCGGCAGTACGATGTGAAAGAATGTCTGCAGCGGTGAGCAGCCGTCAATACGGCTGGCTTCAATAATGGAAGACGGGATGGATTCAAAAAACTGCATAAACAGTACGACATATACGGCACTGGCACCGCATTGCAGCCAAAGCGGTGTAAAAAAGCCGCCCAGCCCGAGGCGCTGAATGTTCATGAATAGGGGGACTAAGCTGATGGTTGCCGGCATCAAGAGCGAAAACATGACCAGCTTGTGGATGATTTTATGCCCTTTCGGTTTCAATATGGAAAGGCCGTAAGCCAAAAGTCCGTTGAAAACCAGTGCGCAAACGACGCTGCCCGCGGCAACATAAAGTGAGTTGAGGTAATTTTTCATAATGCCAAGCTGCGTCCATGTCTTAATATACCCCGCAAAGTCGAAGGATTGCGGAAGAATGGCAGTGCTAGACATATACTCTTTCAAATCTTTGAATCCGGCCAATACAACCCACAGAATGGGGAAGAACGACACAATAACCATCACAATACATATGATATAGATGACCACAAGCCCGATTTTTACACCGGGCGTATGCATGTCATATTCTCGAATTACCCCTGTGCGAGGTGGTAAACTTTTTGCTTTTCCCATGCTATGCTCCTTCTATTCCCAATCCGTTTTCCGCCGGTTCACAACGGAATACAAGGCAGTAAACCCCAGCAGGATAAATGTAATGATAACAGCCACGGCGGAGGCTTTTCCAAAGTCCATGGATCCGCCAAACGCATAGCGCCACATGAGCAGCATGAGCGATAACGACGCGTTGTCCGGACCACCTTTTGTTAGCACCATCGGTTCATACATGATCTGGAAGATGGAGATGATCTGCAGGATCAAGAGTGTACTTCCCAAATTGAAGATAGACGGCAGCGTGATATGGCGAATCCGCTTGAATATGCCTGCGCCATCCAAGGTAGCTGCCTCATATAGCTCCGGATTGATACTTGCCATACCTGCCATATAGATGAGGGCAGTTGCTCCCGCACCTTTCCATGTTGCGACTAGGACAATAATCGGTATGACATAGCCCGACTGGCTCAGATACGCCATAGGTGCTATTCCGAGCTTGCCGAGAAGGATATTGACCACGCCCGACTTTTCAGCGGAGAAGAAAGCCGTCCATAGAATAATAACGGCAAGCCCCGGCAGGATATTGGGGAGATAAGCGGCGGTTCTGAAAAAGCCCTTGCTTCGCGCCGTTTCCCCGATTATGATCGCGATAAAAATGGGCAGTAAAAAGCCGATCAATAAAGACCAAAAGGTATACGAAAATGTATTGATGAGTGCTTGTATAAAATCAGGCTTGTTGAAAACGCTGACAAAGTTGGCAAACCCGATAAACTCTACCAGCTCAACATTCTTTGTACGATACAAGCTCATGCGCATGCTTTCGAGCAATGGCTCCCACAGGAAAAACGCAAACAAAACAATGCCCGGCAGCATGATAAGCCAGGCCAGCAGCGTTTCTTTCCCTTTTCCAGGCAGACGGAGGCGCACGGGCTTCTTCATCAAATCATCTCCCGTTTTTCAAAATGCAACGAACAAAACATAAAGCGATAAGAACACGGATATATACAAAACCATTCAAATCAGGCACGTCGATAAAGCCGTGGGCTTTACCGACGTGCCTGTTTCATTACTGCTTATTGACTTCGTCATCCAAGTATTCTTGGAAAGACTGCTGCGCCTGTTCCAATCCTTTGTAGACGTCTGCATCCTCTCGGGTGATGACTCTTTGTACAATCGCAGTCAGCTCTCGATAGAGCTGCTGGGCGAATACCGGTTCCTCACCCTTTAAGCTGATCGTACCGTCGGTCAAGGAGTTGAAAAAGTCATTGTAGAGCCGCATGTCGACATTGGAATACTCGTTTACGATCTCAAGCTTTTTGGCATTATAAGCTTCATCGTTCCACGCGGTGATAGGCGGCAAAACGGGTGCGCCGCGATCCCGCTTGGCTGCGTAGTCCGCACGCATTCCGGCGACAATGTCGTCATCCAAGAAGGGCAGTTTGCCGATGATTTTGAGATATCCCATGAGTGCGAGAGCCTGATCATTGGTAATGTTGGGTGCGAACATATAGCAGGTGCCCCCTGTAAGCGCGTATGCACCATTGGGGCCGGTGGGGAATGGGATCAGCGCGAATTTATCAACGGGCAGACCTTTGCCGGCAGTCGGCTGGTCCACCGAATCATCAGCGGCAAAATTCATGGCAGCTTCGCCCGTGCCGAGAGCCGAGTGCGCGCCCGCCCAGTCGGTTGTGGTCGCGTCCGCATTGAGAATATCATACTCCCAGCGCAGGGACTTAATATATTCCATCGCGGCGACCGCTGCATCCGAGGTGAAGTTGCAAACCCAACGGCCGTCTTCCTGCTGGATTTCCAACGCATTTTCTCCCACCGCGCCAAAATTCCAAGCGATGTTGGTATACAACCATCCGCCATAGGTTTCGCTTGCAGGGAAAACAAGTCCGGCCTTGCCGGTCTTCTCCTTGATAATCTGACCATACTCCGCCAATTCCTGCAAGGTGGTGGGGTACATGGGTAAACCATCTTCCGTCATAAGGCCTGCTTCTTCAAACAGATTGATGTTGATGTGCATACCCAGAACATAACCCTCGCGGGGCAAACCATAAATGCGCCCGTTTTCATCACCCAAAAGTTGGACAAATGCAGGGCTGAATTTCTCTAAAACGCCGAACTCCTGTAGCGCATCGGTCACATCGCCCGCCAGGCCTTGGTTAATCAGCAATTGCGGGTCGGTAAACGGAGGTTGAAAAATACTCGGTGCGGTTCCGCCCTTTGCCATGCCGATATAGTTGCTGAGCGTATAGGAATAATAGGAGGGTATCAGCGTTACGTTGGGGTATTGCTTCGCCATGGTTGCCTTATAGCCTTCAAACAAGGCCAGTTCGGCAGCAGGGGCTGTATCTGCCGGCCAATTGCCTAAGGTTATCGTGCAAGTAAGGTCAGCATCAACCACCTCATCCGATTGCGCAGCAAGTTCAGATGGAGGGGTGACGATTGGATCGTCGATTGGGTCGACGGTTGGATCCGTTGCATCGCCGCTGCAGGCTGCAAGCAGCATACAAAGAACCACGAGGATAGCCAAGCTTCCGATGTGCCTTTTCATGTTAAACCCCCTATAAAGTTTGAAGCTGTCCAGCGACTTTCAAAGATACGTTTAGCGCTTAACTTACATATAAAAATATACCTTTATCTAGTGGGTTTGTCAAGCCATTACAACCAATATGAAGCGATTTTGCTCCGGTATAAAAAATGTAATCCCAAACGCTAGAGATGACTCCGACTGTACCGTAAGTATTTGGCTACCGAATATAGTTGGCTTGCTTGGCATCATGTAGGAAAAGTGGACTTAGATATGAAATTCGATAATCAAAACAGTGAATAGCTGCGAATATCCCTGCATGTACAACTTGCGGATTATCGCCATGCTTCATTTGAGCATTATTTCATTAAATGTCCGCTTCAACAGTTCGTAAACTGTCATATACCGCTCACGAAAAAAGCTATTCTTTAACAGAACAAAGTTGAATTCACGTTGTTCAGAAAAACCGGGTATATGAATAACCGAAAGATTTCCGGCTTCTATTTCCTTCTTCCCTGCAACTTCAAAAAGAAATGTTATACCGAGCCCATTTGAAACCATTTTCTTTATGGCTGCCATATTTCCAATTTCGATCATTTTTTCAAATGCGTGAAGCGAATAGTTGTTTTCCTGTAGTATGTTCTCAAAAATTTCACGTGTGCCCGATCCTCGCTCTCGAAGGATTAAGCGGCATTTTGTGAGCTCTTTAAAACCGATTTCTCTATTTGCAAATTCTGATTTCGGTGAGCATACGGGGATAAAATTTTCAAGGCTGAAAAGCGTGGAGTCATATTCTGATTTATCAAACAGACCTTCCACAACAATAAAGTCTAACTCGCCGTTGTTCAGCCTCTCAAGAAGAACCTTGGTATTTGCAACAGACATATGTATTTTCATTTCCGGATACTTTATAAGCAAACGGGAGAGGATGTCCGGCATAACATATTCTCCGATAGACAATGTCGCTCCGAAGGAAAACTGCATTGTGTCTGTTTTGACTGAACGAATGTTTTCCTTAAAATGTTTGGAATCTGAAAAAACAGTCATTGCGAACTCTTTTAAAAGTTCTCCTTGGTGTGTAAGCCTTATTTTTCTGTTGGATGTATCAAATAGCTTGCACCCATAGAATTCCTCGAGATATTTAATATGCTGGGATACTGCAGGCTGCGTAATGTGCAAAAGCTCAGCCGTTTTTGTAAAACTGCTGCAAGAGCATAGGGTAAGGAATGTTTCATGTCTGAAATCAAGCATGTTTTTCACCAACCATAAAACGTACTAATATATATATTATAAAGTATAATTTAATTTTATCAACTATCTATGATAAAATCAATATCGGGTAAAGGTTCAGGTTAAACGAAAGGAATGAAACTTAAAATGTGTCACGTGAAAAAGTACCTGTCCGGTAATGTCCTATCCGGAGGAATAGCTGCTGTGGCGTATATGATCAGCTTGGTTCTCCCCGAAGGCATTCTCGGAGGAACACTGATAGCGCTTCTTCTGGGAATGCTGTTGAACCCGCTAATTAGCCGCTATGAGATGTTTGATCCGGGAGTCAATTGGACTTCCAAAAAAATACTTCGTGCCGGAATCATTATTGCCGGAATAACATTAAGTTTTTCACAAGTAATCCAAGCCGGTAAATATGCCTTGATACTTATGCTGTTCACCCTTGCGACAGCTTTTGGGGTGGGATATATATGCAAGAAAGTTTTCAAAATTAATTGGAAGCTGGCTAGCCTTCTTTCGGTTAGCACTGCAATTTGCGGCGGAACTGCTGTTGCGACGGTGGGGCCAACCATTCGGGCGAAAAATCGGGATATCGCTTACGCAATATCCGCTACATTTATTTTTGACATTATAACAGTGATCGCCTTCCCTTGGATAGGTCGGCTCCTAGGCCTTAACGATACCGGATACGGACTTTGGATTGGTACTGCGGTTAATGACACATCGTCGGTTGTTGCGGCGGGGTATGCATTTTCCGATGCTTCAGGTTTGCTTGCAACAATCGTTAAGCTTACAAGAACACTGTTCATCGTACCTGTTGTGCTTGTCTTTTCATGGATATATGCAAAAAAGGAAACACCTTCGCAAACGGCTGAAAAGGTGAACATACGTAAAATATTCCCTTGGTTTATTCTTGGTTTTCTCGTTGTAGTCGGTATAAGAAGCACGGGACTTGTGCCGGATAATGCCGTAACAGGAATATCATTCCTGTCAAAATTCTTTTTATCCATGGCATTGGCCGCAATCGGGCTAAAAACTAGCCTTAAAGAAGTTGTAGGTGTAGGTATAAAACCGATGATTGCAGGCGTTATCATAGATACATCGGTAGTTATTGTGTCCTTGTTTGCTCAGGCGGAGATTTTACACTACATAAAATAACAGAGCTTATTATCATCGCTCCAAACCGCCAAACGAAAAGTCCGTCAACATTCGTTGATGGACTTTTCGCTTGTAGTTTTCATTCTTCCTACTTCATTGTTCAGTTAATAAATTGTTGTCATTTTTCTCATACAAAAACGAATTGCACCAATACCATATACAAAACTGTAGCCACGCCGATACTCAAAAGCACATTGTGTTTCCAAAGGTGCAGACCGACGGTGACGCCTACTGCAATCAGTTCGGGAAGTCCGTAAGGATACTTTAAAACCACAGTACTTTTTAGACAGTACACTACCAATAGGCCCATCATAGCAGCGGGGATTGTTTTGCTCAGATAGGAAACCAACTTCGGCTGCTGCTTGTGTTCCGGGAAAAGGATAAACGCAAGGAAACGTGTAGCAACGGTCCCGACAACGATACAGAGCAATATGATTAGAGCTTGTATATCAGTCAATCGCATAGCTGTTTCCTTCCTGCTAAAAGCGCCGCGAGGATTATCACCATCGAAGGAATAACCAACTTATCCGCACGAAAGATCAGTAATGAAACAAGCGCAGCTAAAATCCCTATAGATCCACAGATGATGTTTTTCTTACTTTTCAACTGTTCGATGAACAACACAATGAACAGTGCAGTGAGCGCAAAATCAAGGCCGGTCGTATTAATGGTAAGAAAATTCCCAAGCACGCCGCCGAGGAAGCCGGCTAAAGCCCAGTAAAGCATATTGAGAAAGGAGACAGCAAAATAAAAATCTATCTTCTTAATGCCATCAGGTACCTTTGTGGAAGAGATGATGGCGAACGTTTCGTCGCACAAAGAATAAATAAGGAAACCTTTATACTTACCGGCGCCCTTGTATTTAGAAAGCATAGATAGGCCGTAAAAGAGGTGCCTTGCGTTTACCATAAGGCTGAGAAGGAGGACCTGCAGCGGCGCGAATGTGCCTGTCAAAAAAGGTATCGCCACAAACTGCATACTTCCGCAAAATGCTGCCGCGCTGAACAGCAATGACCACAACGGACCGTAACCTTTGGAGCTCATCAAAATGCCATATACAACTCCAAGAACCAAAAAGCCTGCTAAAACGGGTACTGTAGTGGGAAAGGCAGCCTGAACTGCCTTAGTGAACGAGGATGATTTCTTCTTCATTTCGATTGCCAATTTCCTTTGCACTTCAACAGAAAATCCTGCTGCTCATTTTTATAGATCAAGGGGAAATTCATACCGGGAGAACGAATTCTCCGGTTTTATCAAAAACCCGGTTTCCGTGCATCCAAAGGATCGTATTCAACACCGTTTTCCTTGATTTTCTAAAAAGCATACGCTATAATCAAGTGCGGAATAGCGTACATTTGTCAGATTTATTTTACTGTTTTGCATATCTTACAATCGTTCGATATATTTGTCAATGGATCGGAGGAGATTGTTATGGATTTGGGAAAAGTCATCGCTTATAACTTAAAAGAGTTGAGAACATCGAGAAATTTCACGCTTGGGGAACTCTCCAGGATTTCCGGCATCAGCAAGACCATGCTCTCCGATATCGAAAAAGGAAGCAGTAACCCAACAATCAATACCATTTGGAAACTTGCGAACGGGCTAAACGTGCCTTACACAAGATTGATGGAAGACGTTGAAACGGAAAGCGAAATCGTAAAAAGCGTTGACGCAATCATGCAGACCGGTGAATCAAAGCAATTTCGGGTATACTGTTATTTCCCAAGCACACCAAATCGCAACTTTGAACTTTTTTACTGCGAACTGGACGCGCGTAGTTCAAATGCCAGCATCGGACATTCGGATGGCGCCCGCGAATACATTTATGTGATGGACGGTGAGCTTGTGCTCCATATAGACACAAGAAGCTATACGATAGGAAATGGTGATGCCATTACCTTTGACTCCTCAATCGGACATACGTATATCAATCAGCAGGATTGCCTTCTGCGGTTTATGGTGATTAATTTTTATCCTGTATAAGTCTAATCTGATGAATAAAACAGGCACCTTTACGGTGCCTGTTTTGCTTTAACCTTGTTTTTTGAAATTAATATCTGTCTCTGCGGCGCTCCCTAGGCTGGAAACAATCCCTGCAATACACGGGTTTGTCGCTTGAAGGCCTAAAGGGCACTTCTGTTTCCCTGCCGCACTGCGCGCATATAGCCGGATACATTTGTCTCGGATAGCCGGAATCGCGGCCGCCGCCGTCTCGCTGGTTGTTCTTCCTTGCAGCTCTGCAACCGGGGCACCTTTGTGGTTCGTTCTGGAAGCCTTTTTCCTGATAAAAGGCTTGTTCGCTTTCTGTAAAGAGAAATTCTGCCCCGCAGTCTCTGCAGGTAATTGATTTGTCCGGCAATGAAAGATCCTCCATTTTTTAGTTTACCATTTTAAATAGCATTTTAAGTATATCACATTTTCGAGTAAATGATATTTAAATTTTCTCAGAAGCAAATAAAATGAGAAGAATTGCATCAATTCTCAACACTGCAGTGTGCGTTACGAAACATTGTCCATCAAAACGCATACCGCATAAAACTTGCCATCATCGGCAAAATAAGCAAAAAGGCAAAATGAGTCCAAAAGGTGTTGAAGATAAGATGAATTTGGGAAGCAAATTAAAAAGCATTTTTATCTATAAAGAACCACAGGCATACAATCAGTTTGAGTTCCTTGAAGATGAACCTGAAGATAATGGTGAAATTGGTTTCACACAAAAGGGCGAGGCGGGGGATGACGCTCAAGTGAATTCCGCAGATACGAGTGCGGAATCTGCGCAAAATACATCGAAAAAGAAGCGTAAGGATAAGCCGCAGGTAAAAGTAGAAGATTTACTGAAAGAAAAACCCGCGAAGGAATCTCAACAAAAACAGAATACTCAATCCAAGGTATCGAGAAACCTCAAAGATAATCTCGATAAAATAAAACTTGAGTTTAGCGCCCCGACCAATCAAGACGTAGTGATAAGGGAATTTAAGGTTTTGCAGCAAAGCAACGCCTTTCTCGTCTACATTGATGGTTTGGCAGAAAAGGATACCGTAAACAATTTTACTTTACGCCAGCTATTAGAAAGGAATAACGTTGAAATAGAAATTAAAACCGACATGGTGGAGTATATAGCCGATAATCTGTTGGCTGTGAATCAAATTAAGAAGGAGTCGGATTATATTCAAATAGTACACCAGGTGTTAAACGGTCTTACAGCTCTTTTTGTTGACGGAAGTGCGCAGTGCATACTTATTGAGAGCCGCGGGTATGAAAAACGTTCCGTATCAACACCGTTGAATGAAACCGTCGTGAAAGGGCCACAGGAGGCTTTTATTGAAAACTTGCGCACAAATATTACGTTGGTGCGTAGAATTGTCCGAAATAAAAACCTTGTTACGGAAATGCTGCCGGTTGGCAAAACCAATCATCTGACCTGCGGACTTCTGTATATGAAAGGATTAACCAACCCCCGAATTGTTGCTGAAGTGAAAAGAAGGATAAATAGCGTCGATATAGATTTTATATCTACAAACGGCGCTTTAGATCAGCTGATTGAGGATCATCCTCGTGCGTTATTCCCTCAAATATTAAGTACCGAAAGACCGGATAGAACCGCGTCATTTCTGATGGAGGGAAAGGTTGCCCTCATTTGTGACGGCACACCTTACGCGAGTATCGTGCCTGTCACTTTCTTTCATATGCTGCAGACATCCGAAGATTATTCACTGCGTTGGCAAGGCGGCACTTTTTTAAGGATAGTCAGAGTAATGGCATGTATTTTGGCCATATTTCTGCCGGGCATTTACCTTGCCTTAACCTCGTTCCATCATGAGATGATACCGACAGAATTGTTGATATCCCTTACAAAAGCAAAAGAAATAGTACCCTTTCCTGCCATTATAGAAATGTTACTGGTGGAAGTGTCTTGGGAACTTATTCGTGAAGCGGGTGTTCGCGTACCGGGGGTTGTAGGGCAGACTTTGGGTATCATAGGGGGCGTTATCTTGGGTCAGGCAGCTGTCAGTGCCGGGTTGGTGGATCCTATTCTAATAATTATCGTAGCCATAACCGGTTTAGGTAATTTTGCGATTCCGAATTTCGGGCTATCTTTTGGTATTCGCACAATGCGGTTTGTTTTTATTTTGTTAGGCGGTTTGGCCGGATTTTACGGTATAGCTGCAGGCATATTTGCATTTGGCGGGCTTGCTTGTTCCATGAAATCCTTTGGTGTACCGTTTTTCAGCCCGGTCGCGCCCAAAACCCAATCAACTGCTGATCTGGTGGTAAGATTGCCTACCTGGATGCAAACAGAAAGGCCCGATGCCATGAATACGAAAGACAGGCAAAGAGCGGGAAAAGTCGTTCGCGGTTGGACACAACAAAGCCGTAAGGGAGATTCAAGAAATGATCAAGGAAGGTAAATTCGGCATACAGGAAGCCGTTTGGCTAACTTCAACTGCCATAGGTGCAAAAGTATTCTTTTCGAGCCCGGCAACCTTAAGTGGACTTGTAGGCAATGCAGGCTGGTATATGACACTCATATCGGCAGTTGTTGCGCTTATCGGATTTATGTTTACTTATTTGCTGCTCAAGCGCTTTCCCGACAAAGACCTTGCAGAAATCTTTAATCTTTCTTTAGGACGTTTTTTCGGCTTTCTCTTTTCGGCGATTTTAGCAATTTATCTGCTCTCCGTTGCTGTTGCAAGATTGGCTGAATTTACAGAAGTTATGAAGGTATATGTTTTTCCGTACAGTCCCAATTGGTATATCATCGGTATATTCGTTGTATGCGTATATGTTATGTCGAGGCTGGGATTGGAAAGCATGGCTAGGTTTGCTAAGCTGATGATTTATTTTATGATGGCCGGTTTTGTTATTGTGTTGCTACTTGGCTTTCAAAATTACAATATCAACAATATATACCCCATTTTCGGATCAGGGTTAGGGAAAATAATTGTTACAGGAATCACGAGAAGTTCCGTGTATGGTGAGGTTATTATATTGGCGGTGTTTGCGAGCTCATTTCAAGGCGTTAAATATATTAAAAAAGAAGGCATTATCGGCATTGTTATATCTGCCATTACTTTTGCTTTATCAATTTTAGCATATACCCTGACTTTTCCTTATTTTATATCACAAGAAATTACTGCACCGATGTATGAAATGGCAACTCTCGTCGATTACGGCAGATTTTTGCAAAGGGTAGAACCGCTTTTCCTCTTTAATTGGATTAACAGTGCGCTGATTTCTACAACTGTCATTTTCTATGCATTTGTATGGATGTTTTGCAAAATGTTTCGGATTGAGGACAAAATGCCGGTTGTTCTGGGGGGGGCTGTTATTTTATATGCACTTGCAGCTATGCATAAAAATATCATCACGGTGATCGCTGAAGATGTTCAATTTTTAAGGAATTTCGGGTCTCTGTTTATGTTTGGATTGCCTTTGATAACCCTCATCATAGCTTTGATTCGGAAAAAAGGAGCAAAACAAAGTGCGTAAAATAGCGATACTTCTGGCGTTGGCATTTTTAGCGCTCAACTTTACATCCTGCTATGACGCAAGTGAAATTGATGATTTGGCGCATGTTGTAGCTATAGGGGTTGATAAAGGCATCTCAGACAAATGGAGATTAACGGTTCAATTCCATACTATGAAAGAATCCGGAGGAGGCGGGGGGGAATCAGGCGGCAGCGGCGGTGACAGCAAAGGGGACTATTCGTATGTTTCTATTGACGCACCTTCCTTTTTTGCCGGTATAAGTATGTTGAATGCGTCTTTACCGAGAAAACTGAATTTCATGCATGCTCATATCATCGCATTTTCAGAAGAAGTAGCGAAAGCAGGCTTAATCGGCGAATATATATCGCCCTTAGTCAGATTTAGGCAAATACGATGGTCTTCCCATGTATTTGTTGTCAAAGGAAAAGCTATAGATTTTATTAAGGAAAATAATCCTTTTATAGGTAAAACGGTATCTAAAGGCGTTCAGCTCTTAATTAGTGAAAAGGATAATACCGGTTATTTCCCTCATACAACCCTTGAAGATCTTTATACGGGCATCAAGTCCAGCTACTATCAAGCCATCGTTCCGCTTTCAGCTGTGAACGATTCGGAAAACTTCAAAGAGGAGGGAGAGCCATGGGGGACGGAGTTTACTACCGGTGGACAATATGTTGCAGGGCAGCTTCCTCGTTCAGGCGATAACAAAATTGAATTGTTCGGCACCGCTTTATTTGACCGCGACACAATGGTAGGTGAACTTAATGGCGATGAAACCCGCTATTTGTTAATGGTGCAGGGTGAATTTAAACACGGACTTTTTACAATGCAAGATCCGCAAAACCCCGAAGTAATTCTTGTACTGGATGTTACAAGCACAAAGAAGCCCGACATAAAAGTTACATTTGAAGGTTCAAAACCGATCATTCAACTTAAAGTTGAACTGGATGCCGACATTCTCTCGATTCAGAGCAACATTAATTATGAAAAACCCGAGCTGCAGGTTGTTTTGGAAGATTTACTGGAGAAAACCATTTATGAAGGGTTATCAAGCGTTATTCAAAAATGCCAGAATTTAAATGTTGACGCATTTGAGTTCGGTTACATTGCCGCCAGGAAGTTTTTAACGATTGATGAATGGGAAAATTATAATTGGAACAGCCATTTCAAAGAAGCTGCGGTAACCATAGAGGTCGAAGTCATAATCCGTAGGACAGGAACGCAAATAAAAACCTATCCTATAACGGGCGCGGAAGGAAATGTTAAATGAAATTTGCTATAGGTATTGTACTTGTTATGATGTTAATATATTTAGGAAGTTTTGCAGTACATAACTGGAAGCGTAAAAACAAACTCGCAGCGATAGGTTCAGCACTTCTTGGACTGGCAGCCTTTGGCCTTGGGTTGTTCGTCGTCTTCTTTGGGAATTATGAAGTGTAGGATAAAAGCCCATAAAAAAGGCGGCAGACTTACGGTTTTCCACAAGTTTGCCGCCTTTTTGTTGTTGTCTTAGTCTCCTCTGGCGTCTGATTCCGCTTTTGTGCGGTGAACGGTCCCGTGAGGATGTTGCGGTGGTGCATAGATCGCGTAAAGCTTAAGCGGCGTTCTACCTGTATTGACTACATTGTGCCAGGTGCGTGCCGGGACAAAGATGGCATCATCTTTACAGACCCTCCGTTGAAAATCAAGCCGTTCCCTGCATTGTCCCATCATAACGATTCCCTGACCTTCTTCAAGGCGGAGAAACTGATCCACATTTGGATGTATTTCCAAACCGATCTCACCGCCGGGTGGAATACACATGAGCGTAAGCTGTAAATGACAGCCGGTCCACAATGTTCTGCGGTAAAATGGATTTTGCTCTGTCGCTCGTGAAATGTTCACGACAAAAGGCTCCGGGCCAAAATCGATTATGTTCTGTGTATGCTTTGGGTGTTGCATGGCAATTCCGCCCTTCCTGGATTCATATGTACTGTACTATATGACATCATTTTTGCTTCTGTGACAAACCGAAAATGCATACAGGAAATACGGGTTTTAGTTCTTAAACCGGAGTGGGTTTATAAAGAAATCTTCACCAGAAAGGGGTAAAGGCGATCTGTAAAAAAGGCAGCAGTTGCAATAAAGAAAATCGGAATCTGAACATGCTTGTTTAGTCTCCGACTCTCGTTTACTCGGCGACAGCATCGCAAAAGAAACAGGACACCTCAAAAAAGTGTCCTGCTGTCTTGGTGGAGATAAGGGGGCTCGAATTTTGGTTATCGGTATCGCCTTACTTGCGCTCCGCGCTGCGTGTGGCGACCTAACACAAAATTCCGGGGCGGGCAAACGCGTCACTGGCGCATTTGCTTTTCCGCCCTTCGAGCCCCTCTATCAAATGCACCAAACAAAAGCCACCCATTCGGGTGGCTTTTTATTTGGTGGAGATAAGGGGGCTCGAACCCCTGGCCTCCGCATTGCGAACGCGGCGCTATACCAGCTTAGCTATATCCCCATATTCTTTTTTACGTGCACAAAGTAGAATAACCGCCTTGCAGCATGAAATACTATACACTAGCGACATCAAAAAATCAACAACTTTTTGGAGTTTATGCCCGCCGTTTTGCTTGACAATTCAATCGCACTGCGCTACAATAACAAAGCACGAAAATTGCGCCCTTGGCTCAGCTGGATAGAGCGTTTGGCTACGGACCAGAAGGTCGGGGGTTCGAATCCCTCAGGGCGCGCCAACACAAAGAGCATCCGTTTACGGATGCTCTTTGTGTTGCTGGCCGATATAGGGATTCGAAGGGCGGAAATGCAAACATGCCGGTGACGCGTTTGCCCGCCCCGGGCTTTCGTGCCAGGCGTGACGTGCGCAGCATGGAATGCAAGCACGGTTTCGTCAGGCAGAGCCTGAACCCTTCACGTCCGGCAAAGCCGGAGCCTTCTAGGCCAAGACCAGCGGTCTTGCGTGGGTCTCGGCCTGTGGGCCTCGCGTGATGGCCAAAATCGAATCCCTCAGGGCGCGCCAACAAAAAGAGCATCCATTTACGGATGCTCTTTTTGTTTACCGGCCGGTAACGGATTCGAGGCCGCGGCCGCCAAGCGGCAAAATTGCGCCTGCATGCTTTATGCGTCGAGCGTAGCCTTTTGTTTATTTTTGTTGTTCAAGGGAATCAACAATCTTTTTTACAATTAATCAGAATCCCAAGAAGGAGTAAAATATTCGCCTTCGTTAACCTTTTCGATTTTTTTATTATGCAGGTTGACCCGATAAATACCTTTATAATATGTAAACGGCCCTGTGTCTGTCACACGATATTCGAAACTTATCCACTCATCTTTTTGATCTATTACTGTAATAAACCCAAATTCATAGCATTCCCCTATATTAGTACGAAGGGTATTTTCATCAGGTACTGCAATTTTAATTTTAATTAACTCGTTGCAAGCTGTATCTGCTATATGAATGATATTTTCATCAAATTGAGTAAAATAAAGTCGATCTCCTTCAGCATAGCGCACCATGTCCCCGTAATCAAGTGGCTTTTGTCCAGTACCATCAAGGTTATATCGATATGTATTCCAATGAGCAAAATCTCCGTACCCAAGGTCGGTATCCACGTAAAGATATTGCCCGGCGATATCAAACCTAAAGCATTGTACCCTAAGGTTTTCATCACCGCTGCCGTCCAGTTTCATGCGATGGAGTTCATACAGCGATTCCTCATCACAGTTTGTCGGGTGTTCAAGGTCAACATAGTAAAGCCACGAACCCACTATCAGCCTGGAATCATAATATTTCGAATATTCTTTCTCTATGTGGTTATCACTGATTGACATCTTGTAATAACCGTTAAAATGTTTTTCATTACTTTCGTTTATTATTTCGTAAGTAAAGAATATAAAACCGTCTTCAACTGTGACAATATCCAACTTGGTATATAGTTCACCGCGTGCCGTCACTCGTGAATACTTGATCGGATCGCTCTCTTCAGGTAAAACTATTGAGATGCATTCTATATCATCACAATTCAGGTCGGCTTTAAATATTGCATTTTCATTGTATCTGGTGAAATATAAATTATTATCAATCTTGCGTAGTGCTGCATTAACATAGAATTCATCAACACTACAAATAGGCGTTATTTCACCGTTATTTTCAATGCGATATAGGGTATTAATCCCGTGAGGGAAAGAAAGGTCTTCTCCATTATATATGAGCGCATAGACATGATCTCCATATGCCTTGATAGAATATGCCAGTATGTTTAAGGGAATGCATGCTCCGGTAGGATTATCACGACAATATAACATGTAGCCAGTTTCATTTCCGTTCGTAAGAATCTTTTGTGTATCGAGATAATAGGTGTTATCGCCAAGATCATACTGTTCAACATCTTCAAAAGCGCGCCATCTTTCATTTACTACACTATAGGAGGGTTCTGGTGAACTTGTTGTTTTCGCAATAGTTGAAATTGGTGTTTTCTGAACCGAAGGTAATATTGAATTTGTGGGGTTTGTTTGCCCACACCCGGTAAGTAAAATTGTAAGAATGAATGCGATTATAATGATTTGGACTTTAATCTTTATCATATATTACTCCATTGATTATTGCTCGGAGAGACAATAAATATTATAACATTGAAAATAATAATTAATCAATCAATGAGCTACGTTTCATACGCTTAGCAGGAATCATGCGAAATTATTGAATTGGACGCGGAAATCCTCCTGGAGTCATTAACAAAATTTACTATTCACAGTTTAAATGAAAAACGGGACAGGCACTATTCAAATTTCCTACAATTGCTTTGGGGCTGTCAAGCTTCCATGCAGGTATGAAAGAACGGCATAGCCGCTTACACGACTACACAGTTTTCAGAGATTAGAATCCCTGTGTGATCAAATCCCTAATGGCATTACCTCGGGATTTCGAGTCCTCGTCGAGCATATCTATCTTTATGCAAAAAAATATGCTAATCTAAACGCAAAGCTTTTGTAAAGCGTTCTGCCTTCATTTCAAGGTTTTACGGTTTTTCAAATCCCAAATGCTTTATAAGAGCTGTTCTTAATGCCGCTGTGAAGGCTGTTTGTTCATATTGAAATTTGACCTCATAAGCGATGGTACGCCGCGCTTCAGGGCTGCGGTTGATTTAGCCCGGAACGCGTCTTTTAAATTATATTGTAAGATTATTAAACGGCATAGAAAGGCGGGGTGTATGGGAAAGAAGCGGATATCCGGTGCGGTCGTTTCTGTGTTCTTTATCGCGCTCGCGCTGTTTTCGGGTATGTCTATATATATTGAGCATGGGCGGCAGGCGCGTGAGGACGAGCAGCTTCGTTATATCGCAAGCAACGTAAGCGCGCAGGTGTACGAGGTGCTCTCCGTACAGATGGGAAAAGCCAAAACGCTTGAGGCGTTTGTTGTGCAAAACAACGGAAGCACAGAGGGCTTTGAGAAGGTAGCACGGCTTCTTGCAGCCGAACATGGTGTTAGAAACGTACTTCTGGCGCCGGGCGGCGTGGTGACGCATGTTTACCCGATTAAGGGAAACGAGAATGTCGTCGGCCACGACTTGACGGGTGAGAACGCAGGTGACAAGGAAGCACAGGCAGCTATTGAGCGCGGTGCGATGATTATGGCGGGACCGTTTGATCTTGTGCAAGGCGGCATGGGCATCGCGGGAAGGCTGCCCGTGTATCTCAACGGGTCATTCTGGGGTTTGGTTTCGGTTACGTTAAATCATCCTGAGCTTTTTGAAGGTTTAAGATCTGTTGAAAATTTGCATACGCAGGGATTTGCGTGCAGAGTTTGGCGCGTGAACCCGGATACGGGAGAGGAGCAGACGATACTATCCTCCGGAAGCGGTGTTTTGAGCCGCGTCTATGAGTATGAGTTTCCTATTTTTAATACGGAGTGGTATATAAGCGTGTATCCCGAAAAGCCTTGGTATGCGCAAATGAGCGTTATTTTGAGCGCGGTTTTGAGCTTGGTGCTGAGCGTTAGCGCTGCCGCGGGTGCAGATGCCTATTTTACCATACGTCGCATGGAGCGTGAGGCGGCGAAAAGCCGCATCGCAGCGCTTCAAAAACAGCTCGAGTACGACCGCATCAACATACTTCTTACACAGATAAGCTCTCACTTTTTTTACCACACGCTCAACTCGATTCAAGCGCTCATCGTGTTTAATCCGGAAGCCGCTTATCGTATGACTGAGGATTTTTCGCGCTACTTAAGATTCAAGGTGGACAGCATCAGCGCAAAAGGCGGGCTTGTGCCGTTTCGCGAGGAGATGCGCTCCGTGCGCGCCTATGCGGAGATAAACATGATCCAACTCGACGGCAGGCTTACAATGGAGTACGATGTGTTCGATGCGGATTTCCTTATACCGGTTCTTACCATACAGCCCATTGTTGAAAACGCAATCCTGCACGGTATTAAACCCAAGGTCGGCGGCGGCACCGTGCGTGTAGAGCTTCACCGCTCAGAGGGGTGCTACGAAGTCCGTGTTTGCGATGACGGGGTAGGCTTTACGCCGGATAATGAAACCACGAATCAATCGGTCGGCATAACGAACATCAAAACGCGTATGAGCCGGTATCCCGGTTGCACAATAGAGATAAAGAGTGAGAAGGGTATAGGAACAAGCGTATTGCTTCGTTACTCGGATTCACTCGGCAAGGAGGACGCATGAAGACTATACTTGTAGATGACATGGCGCTTGACATGCAGCTTCTGGAGCTCAAGTGTGCGGATATGCCGGATTTTGAAATTGTCGGAAAATTCACCGACCCGGCGGAAGCCGTGGCTTACGCGCAAAAAAACGAAGTGGATTTCGCTATGCTCGATATCGATATGCCCGGCATGAATGGTATAGAACTTGCAAAGCGGCTGCGTGAGCTTAGGCGGGACATCATCATCGTGTTCGTCACCGCACACCCGCGCTTTGCGGTGGAGGCGTTACGCATAAAGGCTGACTATATGATTTTTAAGCCTTTTGACAGGGAGGATGTGCTCGATGTTTTAGAGCGCGCCAAGCTTCTGCAAAGCCGCCAGAAAAAGCGCGTGTTTTTCCATACCTTCGGCAACTTTGAGATGCTTGAGGATGACAAGCCCGTGCGCTTTTTCTCCGCCAAAGCAAAGGAGCTTATGGCGCTTCTTGTGTTTTATGAAGGCCGAAACGTCGGCATTCATGAGATGATCGAGTACCTATACGAGGGCAGTGAAAACAAGTCTGCCGATAACACGGGCTACCGAAGAACCATCAAGGAGCTCTCGGATACACTTCGAGCATACGGCATCGAGGAGATTTTTGTACGCGAGCGCGGCAGCTGCAGGATTAAGCGCGAGCTGGTCTCCTGTGATTACTACGATTTTTGGGCGGGCAAATCTGAAGCCATCGCCAGTTTTGACGGACGCTTCTTAAGCGAATATGCTTGGGCAGAACCCGCAATCTACCGCATGTGTGAGAAGAAAAGAATGCGGAAGTAAGTTCCATTCTTTATAACCCTAAAAACCAAAAAGACCCTCTGATGTTGTCGGCAAAAAAATAGGCCTCCGTACGGTTTTCGTACGGAGCGTTTGTTATAGTCGCTGTAGACTTTTCTATATACTCGATGAATCGCCACATCCGTTCGGACTTAAAGGGGGCGTTATCCATGGAAGAAATCCTGCGCATGGAGCACATCAGCAAACAGTTTGGCAATTTTTATGCGAATAAGGACATCCACTTTGACGTGCGAAAAGGTGAGGTGCATTGCCTGCTGGGCGAAAACGGTGCGGGAAAAAGCACGCTTATGAATGTACTCGTCGGATTATACCAGCCGACCGAGGGAAGTATCTATTTGCATGGCAAGGAAGTTCGTATAGAGTCGCCCGCACAGGCGGTACGCTTAGGCATAGGCATGGTGCACCAGCACTTTATGCTCGTCGAAGCTATGACAGTGATGCAAAATATCATACTAGGCGATAAGCGTGAGAAGGGTGTGTTCATCCGCCAGGATGCGAGAAGGAAAGAAATCCTCGAGCTTTCTTGGCGCTATGGCTTAAACATCGACCTTGAGGCACGTGTGACAGATATTTCTGTCGGTGCGCAGCAGCGCGTGGAAATACTCAAGGCGCTCTATAGGGGTGCGGAGATTCTCGTGCTGGACGAGCCCACCGCGGTGCTTACGGATATTGAGGTAGAGGGCCTCTACAAGGTGATTGAGAAGCTCAAGAGCGAAGGCAAGAGCATTATTTTTATCAGTCACAAAATGCGAGAGGTACTGCATGTGAGCGACCGCGTGACGATACTTCGCGCGGGAGAGACAACCTGTACACTCAACGCAAGCGAGACAGACGGCAAAGAGCTCGCAAATCTCATGATCGGGCGAGACCTTGTCGAGTGCGACTACGAGAAGGTAGAATCCGAATCTGAGCCGGTCATTGAGCTTATAAACGTCGATTATAACAAGGAATCCAAACACAACGGTCTCTCCGGCGTGACGCTAAATGTTCGCTGCGGCGAGATTGTAGGAATTGCCGGTGTAGACGGAAACGGGCAAAGCCAGCTTTCGCAGCTTGTTACAGGCGTGATTGAAGCCGATGCGGGTGAAGTTAAGCTTAAAGGCGCAAAGGTAGCGAACTTTACAACGGCGGATTTCATCGAGCGCGGCGTTTCGCATATACCGGAGGACCGCAACCGCATGGGTCTTGTCGGCAACATGACGGTGCAGGAAAACCTGCTTCTTAAAAGCACGCAAAAGTGTGAGTTCTGCAATCTCAACGGTTGGCATCTTAAAAAGAAGGCAATGCGCGCTCATGCCGAGCGCATGCGTGCTAAGTACGATGTCCGCTGCCAGTCTGTAGATCAGGAAATTCGCTCCCTATCGGGCGGTAACCAGCAAAAGGTTATCCTTGCGCGTGAACTTGAGGCGGACCCCGATTTACTCGTTGCCGTGCACCCGACGCGCGGGCTTGACATCGGTGCTACGCGCTATGTGCGCGACACGATGATAAACGCCCGAGACCGAGGCTGCGCAGTGCTTCTTATAAGTGCAGACTTCGATGAAATACTGCAGATGTCCGATCGCATTCTCGTCATGTTCGAGGGCCAGATTATGGGCGAATTCCCCGGCAAAGAGCCGCCGATTCAGGCAATCAGCCTAGCCATGACAGGCAAATAGGGAGGGAGAGAAAGATGCAAAAAACAAAGCTGTTCAGCCTTTTAATTCCGACCCTGTCCATTTTGATGGCGTTTTTAATCGGCATGCTGATCATCGTGTTCTTGGGCGCGAATCCGTTTTTAGCGATTAGTTACCTCGGTAAAGGTGCGTTCGGCTCAACGACAAACCTCGCAAACACCGTTGTGCGAGCGATGCCGCTCATCTTCTGCGGGCTTTGCACGTGCTTTGCGTACCGCTGCGGCGTATTCAACCTCGGAGGTGAGGGGCAGTTCCTGTGCGGTTCGATGGCCGCCATCACGGTAACGCTTCTCATGGGCCATGAGGGTTGGTGGGTTTCGATACTTGCAATTCTTGCAGGCACCGTCATGGGCGGTATATGGGGGCTGCTGCCCGGTATTTTAAAAACCTGGCGCGGACTTAACGAGATGATTACAACCATCATGTTCAACTACGTTGCCACGCTCTTCATGGGCTATCTTTACACCACGGCACTCCGCGAGGGCAGCGTACCGCAAACTGCGCCTGTGCCGGACGGGTCTGTAATAGGCCGCATATTCCCGGATCTTCGCATAACGTGGGGTATCGTCATCGCACTTGTACTCGGTCTTTTGCTATGGTACTTCCTGTTTAATACATCCAAGGGCTTCCAACTCCGCGCGGTTGGTTTCAACCAAACCGCAAGCAGCTACAACGGACTTTCGGTAAAGCGCTATATGCTGTCCGCATTCATCATATCCGGTGCGATTGCGGGGCTTGGCGGCGCGTTGGATATTCTCGGCACGCAATTTCGCCTTATCAGCGGCTATGGCAGCGGCTACGGCTTTGACGGTGTAGCCATCGCGCTCATCGGCCAGCTTCACCCCATCGCGACCGTGATTGTCGCGTACTTCTTTGCCGTATTGCGCGTGGGTTCCACAACTATGCAGGTCGGCACTGGTGTTCCCACAAGCGTAATCGATATTATCCAAGCGCTCGTAATCATATTCGCTGTGGCAGGCTCCTCGATGCTTTACCTGCCTAAAATCCGCGCGTATCTATTCAACCTCTTCGAGAAAAAGGAGGCCGTGTCATAATGGAGTGGAATGCAATTTCGGATCTTCTCATCTCCGCCGTGCGCATGGCGACGCCTCTGTTGTTCGTGTCGCTAGCAGAGCTCTATTCGGAGCGTGCAGGTCTTGTAAACATCGGCCTTGACGGCATCATGTCCTTTGGTGCGCTTGCGGGCTTCCTCGCATGCTATTGGACGGGCGATCCTCTGTTTGGCGTGCTGATCGGTGCATTAGGCGGCGTGCTTGTCAACATGGTTTATGCGTTTTGTACCGTAACACTTGCCGGACAGCAGATTGTATTCGGCATGGCAATCAACATACTCGCACCGGCGCTTGCCTCGTTCATCTATCGCGTTGTATTCGGTGTCAGCTCCACACTCGCACAGGCAACGCTCATGAAAACAGTAGCAATACCCGTGCTGAAGGATATTCCGTTTTTCGGCAAGCTCCTCTTTGACCAGACGCCCATGGTATATGCCGTGTATCTGTTCGTGATCATAACGGCTGTTTTCTTTAACCGCACAAAGGCAGGCCTTAGCTATAAGGCTGTGGGCGAATACCCGAAGGCTGCGGAGACGATGGGCATCAACGTCATAAAGCAAAAATACATCGCAAGTATCATTTGCGGCTTCTTTGCAGGCATGGGTGGCGCATATCTGACTACCTGCTACGTAAATACCTATTCGGACGGCATCGTTGCCGGGCGCGGCTTTATTGCGCTCGCGGCGGTTATCTTCGGCCGCTGGTCGGCTTCGGGCGTACTGATGGCCTGTCTGCTGTTCGGCTTCTTTGACGCGTTGCAGCTTCGGCTCCAAATCGGCACGGATCTGATTCCTTATCAGCTATTCCAGATGATCCCGTATGTTATGACGCTGATTGCTTTAACGCTCTTTGGCAGCAAAATATCCGGCCCCAAAGCAAAGGGCAAGCCGTATTACCGCGAGGAGCGCTAAAACCCGGTCGCAATACTTCGTAATACGACATATTTCTAAAGGTAATTCCGGGCAAAATGCCCGATTACAAAACTAAACTTTTGGAGGATACGGATACCATGAAGAAATTTGTAGCGCTATTGCTTGTCCTGAGCCTCTCGCTCGCCGTGTTGAGCGCATGTGCAGCGGATCCTGCGACCACCGGTGATAAGGTGTACAAAGTCGCGATGATCTGCGATTCCAGCATCTCCGACGGCGGCTGGGGTGCCGCATGCTACAATGGCATGGTCAAGGCCGCTGAGCAGCGTGGCTGGGAAACCGCCTACACCGATTCAATCGACCAGGCTGCCTACGCTGACACGATGATCAGCTACTGCGACCTCGGCTATGACATGATCTTTGCGCCGGGCAACCAGTACAGCGATGCCGTTAAGCAGGTTGCCGCTGATTATCCTAAGGTCAGCTTCGCCGTCCTCAATGGGTCGACGCAACTTCCCACCGCAAACATCATGAGCATGCTGCCCGATGCCAACCAGATCGGCTCCATCGCAGGCATTATCGCTGGCTTGATGAGCAAGTCCAATGTTATCGGCTTCATCGGCGGCATGGAACTTGATACCACGAAGTCCAAGCTCGCTAACTTTGAATCCGCTGCGCAGGTCATCAACCCCAGCATCAAGGCCGTTTCCGCCTATGCAGGTTCCTTCAGCGATACAGCCAAGGGCATGGAGCTTGCCGCTTCCATGATTAACGAAGGCGCTGACGTGTTCTTCGGCGATGCCTCCGCGGTTGACTCCGGCGCGCGTCAGGCCATTGACCAGGCCAACGGCGACACGGTCAAAATCATCGACATCGGCCAGCCCGCTGACATCCTCGGCCAGAACCCCTGTATTGCAACCAGCGTAGTTACCGACAACGCGGGCATGCTCGCCATCTGCATGGAGAAGGTTGAGACCGGTACCTTCGGCAACGAAGTTGTATTCGGTTCGCTCGAGAACAACTGCGTGTACCTTGGCAAGTTCAACGACGCGCTTATCGATGCTGAAACACAGACCAAAATCACCGATTACGTTAAGCAGCTTCAGGACGGCACCTTCGGCAAATAAAGCCAAAGCAAACTGAACGCAGTAAAACTAAAGGCAAAGCAGGCGTATTTTCAAGCGAAGATACGCCTGCTTTTTTCGCATAAAAAATTTACGGGTCTTTTGTGAATATGCAGAATTGACAACCCTACAGCGCGCATATATAATCTAATACTGTATGAAAGGGGGGAAGCAAAAATAACCCCGCTAAAAGTATGATTGCGGAGTGAAAACGACCTGTACAATTGAAACGTACATAAGGCCAGACGGACAGCCGGGTCAAAAGCCGAGGAAACACAGGATGCCTTGTTGAAGGGCGGTATCGCCCCATTATAAGTAGTGCCTGAAAACCAAATTGCAGGTTTTCGCCCCCGAAGGTAGAGGGGGCGGGGGAACGGAAAGGCCGTAGCCCCACAGACAACCGCGGTTCATCCGCGGGCAATACGTGATACTTGTAAGCGATCAACAAAGGGGAACAGCCACTTTTGGACTGGGTTTCTCCGGATTCTACCAATGGATAAATAAAAAGACTTAGCTCTGTAATAAATAATACAAACCGTAGAATGATGCCAAGCACAAGTATCCTCGCTTTAATTGAAATGAGAATTAAAAAGAGGAGAAAAGAAATGAAAAAGAACCTATTCGCGCTTATCCTGACCCTTGTGATGGTGGTTACCTTGTTTTTTGGCTGCTCGGCAGCCCCTGCCGGTACGGTAGAAAAACCGATGCCTGAGAAGATTGCCGGTGAAGATAACGACGAGTACGGCGGTGCAGACGCCTACGGCAATGCGGGCGACCATGCCGCTTCCGCCTACTATGGCAATCCGGATTTCTACAATATGGAATCCAACGACCAGTTGACAATTCTCAAAAACTTCAAAACGTTTCAGCAAACAACCGAGTACTCCTGCGGAGCTGCTTCCGCATTGATGGCGCTATCGTACCTTAAAATAGATAGCTATTCTGAGTTTGCGCTCAGCGAACTTGGGAAAGTATCTGTGGATGAAGATACTGAAGGCGCTAAGCCCGGCAGTGCGGATAATTATTATGAGTACGGTGCAAATGTAGAAAAGCTTGTAAGCCTTTTTGAGCAGGTAGAGGGCGTTAAAATTGTGGAAACAAGCTATCGCGCGGATTACACCGATGCGGATCTTATTCAAGCAGGCGACGGAGATACCGATAACAATGTAGGCAACTTGCCCGGCACCTTTGAATCGGCAGCTCTCTATGCTTCCGAAAACGACCCGAATACGGAAGCTTGGGTGGAAAATGCAAGCGACAGCTATTTTGTAAAATGGATCACGGGGCATCTTCAAAACAACGAGCTTATCCTTGTAGAGTGGAGCGATTGGGATGGCCATTGGCAGGTCATCATCGGCTACGATACGCTTGGCACGTCGGGAATCGGTGATGATATCATCATTTTTGCGGACCCTTACGATACAAGCGACCACTGGCAGGATGGTTACTATTACTATCCCGCGGAGCGTTGGTTCTACATGTGGCACGACCGCAATGTAGCCGCAAAGCCCTTCCAGCTTCAGCCGTATGTTGTCGTAGCTAAGGGGTAAGCTGCCTATCCATGAAAATTTTCAGGAGCTCGTGAGAGCTCCTTTTTTTATTATAGAGCCACTCGCGTCACTTTTTGAGTTTTAGGCAATCGTCTTGCGGGTCTCCTTTGAGAGGCCACGAAACCCCCTATAGGGCAGCAGGCTAAGAAACCTGTTTAGACTTTTACGTGTTAAAAAAATAACACTTAAATATTTCTGAACATGCAGGCTGTTATGCATAAAAATATATTATTGGCTGTGAACGTATTTTTATATTAAGGTGTGTGACGGATGCGAACAGTGATTTTTGCCGATAAATAAGCATTTCTTTGAGGCAAAGCACAATTTGCATGTTTCCTCAAACATTTAATAATGCAAGAAATATTGCAAAATGGCGAAATGCTCTAGGTTATTTTTTTTATTATGATATAATAGGTGTATGAATTGAGGTAGGGAGAATTTCAGCTTGGAAAAGGCGATTACATCCCTGGCGTTGGAAGCCAATTTATCGCGAACGCAGAACAAAGTGGAGCCGATCCCTCCGGATCAGCAATGGTTGGCGGAGCTTTCGTCTTCGACTTGGGGTATTCATAATAGAGCGAAAGAGTTTTTACTAGAGTTAAACCATAAATTTAGAAATGACAAGCATGTAATAGAGCTGTTGCACAGCATATGCCTTGAGGATTTTTGGTTTTATCATGTGCTTCCCGATTCGGAACGCGTGCTTTCGGTGCTGATGGATATCTTCGAGGGACTGATAGCCACCGTAAAAAAGGAAACCGACAGGGAGCTTCTCGTTACCACGCTTATACAGTTTATGGATCGCCTATCCACCAAAGAGGGCTTTTCAAAACCCACCATTACACGTTGCTTTTCTATCATAGAGACAGATATTCAACAACACGAAGAGATTTACATAAGAATTTCAGGCTATTTTAAGGCTTGTTTTGACAGGCTTGCGCAGCATGAGGAATTTCTGCCGTCTATATTAAAGCTCACATCCTATATTCTTGAGCGCTGTTATACCTATTGGGAGGAAGCGTCGAAAGCTGAAGCATGGTTTGAGTCGAAGCGGCACCTGTTTACCGTTATGGATTCAAAACAGCTTGAGCAAATCGGAACCCCGTTCTTTCTACATTTGCGCACCGAGCTTAAACGTGCAACTACATGGGAAGATCTTGGCCGTTTGTTGTTCTTCAAGGATATTGCAAACCACTTTAGGAGCTTTACGAAGCAAATCGTATCGCATCTTGAAACCATACACTACCTCTATTACCTTCTGCATCTCCCGGGGATGTACAGCCTTTACGACCATCTGCTGTACGATATGAACCGGAATCTCCGCAACGTTTTTACGGAGTTGGAAGCGGAGTCAACGCCCGCGTTTCTTGATGCCATTTTTGAAGAGCTTGAAGAACTGAAAGCGGAGCATGCAAGAACTGTGCTCGATTGTATTGCAACGCTCGGAAAAGAAGTGCTTGATTCAAAAAATAAAGCGGCGATATCGCATTTTATCAAACGTGTGCTCAGGTTTAGTTTCAACTATCCGGGTCATATAGGTATCAACAGCGATTGGCAGGTGATGGTAAACCCCAACCATGTCAAGAATATTCGGGTGTTTTTGGAGATTATCGGAAAAGACCCGTTTGCCATGCGAGAGCTTATCAATACTTTGATTGTTGAGTTAAAGCTTGGCGGCATTTACATTTCGGACACGGATCTTTTCCAACGCGATGTTACGAAGCTTCTCAATTCGGACATTGCCCCCGTTTATCGGGAAATTAAGCAGCTTACCCGTATTTTCCCCGTATTTTTCCGCGATATAGGAGCCGAGGGAAAGTTAAGAAAAGTAACGACCGCCATCGACGGCCTTTCCATGAGGAAGGATCGGCTTATACACTTTTTGCGCGTGCAAATACACGTCGAGAGCAACAACACCAATGTTTTGCTTACAAGAAGAATCATCCAATATTGGTACGACGGGGATAAACAGCCGCTTCGTGAGATTTTGCCCGAATATCTTTACGAAACGCTTGAAGAAGACCGCGCATGGTATGAAAGCGCGCATGCGGCGTTAATGAGCTTATGCGAAAAATATCCCTTAGAGGATTTGCTGAAGCTGAATATTGAAGACTTGGAAAAGATGGAAAGATCCGATGACGATGGCACAAACGTGCATTGGAATAAGGTCATCGATATTTTAGAGATATATAACCTGCTTCTTGAGAAATACTCCTTTGAAACGGAGAACGTTGTCGCGCTTGTGGAAAAGGCCCGCTTTTTCAGTAAAAGCGATTTGGATGAGCTTTCATCCGATTTACAAAATGCACGTAACGCGCAGGCGATTACAACTTTATACAAACTGATGAACCATCTCAAATCCGTGATTTTAAACCCGGAAAAAACGGAAGCGTTTGAGAATATTCAGTTAAAGCGCCACATTGCGGCAGGAATACCCTCAACCTATGGGCAGTATATAGAGCCGAAATTTGAAGCACTTGGTTTGATGTACCGCTTGGAGCGTGTAGTTTCACAGCTGATGGAGGGTGTAATAAACTCTATTACCCATGAATACATTACGGCAAAAACCCTGCGTCAGATATACGATTTATTAATGCTGTTCAAAGAAGGGCTTGCTCTTGACGGGATTTATGATCAAAGCCTGGATTCGCATCTGGAAATGTTTAAGTACAGCCTAACATCGCCGAGCTTTTCTTTGAGCCAGTACATCAATATTTTTCAATTTATCGGGCAGGATGTCAGCCAAATCATCAAAGGCTATTTTCTCAACATCTATGAGAGGCCTCTTGAGGTCATCGTCCCGCAGGTCCTCGCGGAGCAGAATGTGCCAAATGAGCAATGCACAAAGGAAAGAGTGCAGATGGAGAAGGAGAATTTCTTCCGCGACATACTTTCCTCCGCTTTCTTGGTGCAAGAACTCGATTTGTTTGTCACCAACATCATCGGCACGCTCCGCAACTTGGTGGACAACTATTCCAACAGCTTTATCGAAAACATGCTGACCTACGATCCCGATCTTACCTTCAGCTTGCTTTCGCAGGATACAAGCGAATTGGATAACCCGATATTTCTCGGAGCGAAGGCATTTTTCCTAAAAAAG
>JAEWZS010000101.1 GCA_023458355.1 Bacillota bacterium | reverse complement strand
GGTCAATGCAAAGGGCGGCGGTACGGGCATTGACGGCGGGTACGTCGGCGGGAATATCACGATAAACGGTGGCACGGTCACTGCAACGGGCGGCTTTTTCGGCGCGGGTATCGGCGTCGGTGACGGCGGCGGGATCACGATCAACGGCGGCACGGTCAATGCAAAGGGCTGCGAGTATGGCGGTGCGGGCATTGGCGTTGGCATTATGGGCGGTGGCGTGGAGATCAAGGTCATGGGGGGAAGGGTATTCGCAGAATCTACTACCTCCGGAAAGGACATAGATTATGGGGAAGAAGTGTCTGCGGACCGCTCCCTGGAGATATCCGGAGGCGCGGCGCTGTTTCTTAAAAATGGGACTTGCCCCACACCCACAACAGACACGCATACAAAAGAAACCTTTACGGGCCATACGGCCGGCAACGCCGTTTATGGCATTGCGGTGCCCTGGGCAGGCAATTTCAGAGCTTACCTGCGGTTATGTACGCTTTCCTACGTTGCGAATGGCGGCAGCGGAGACCTGCCGGCGGTGGTCACGCAACATACCGGCACTGCGGTATCCGTTGCGGGGGGCGGCGAGCTGCGCCGCGCGGGCTATATCTTTTGCGGCTGGAATACGGCGGCAAACGGCGGCGGCACGAATTTTGCAGCGGGCAAAACCTTTACCTTCCCCGAAAATGATGTAACGCTGTTTGCTAAATGGATACCTCCCTATAGAGAGCCCGCGCCCAGTGGAACGATCATAAACTGCAGGAGCGGCGTCAACGTGCGCAGCGGGCCGGGCACAAATTATCCCCTCCTGGGCTTTGCACCGAGGGGCTCTGCGTATACGGTACTGGAAAAGGCAGGTGCGTGGTATAAGGTGGATTTCGGCGGCCGGGTGGGGTATATTTCGGCGCGCTACCTCGCGGTGTTTGCCACGCAAGCCGGGCAGGGCATGGTCGTCAACTGCAGGCACAGCGTCAACGTGCGCAGCGGGCCGGGTACGAATTATCCCCTCCTAGGCTTCGCGCCAAGGGGCGCGGCGTACACGATCATCAAAAAATCCGGCGTGTGGTACCAGATAGAATTTAGCGGCCGCACGGCCTATATCTCGACGGATTACTTTGTGGGCGGGAACGGATAGTATAAACATAGCAAATCAGGGAGGACGCCGAAATCGGCCCCTCCCTTAATTTTCTGTACTTGGTTTGACTTATGGGGTTTTAATAATTTATCTTTGTGACTGCCTGCCGCTCCACGGCTTTCATGCCGATTTCCATGCATACATGCTCATGCGAGCAAGGATGCAAAAGCAAGCCGTAAGGGGTAAACCGCAAAATCAAGAAACTAAAAGCATGAAAAAAGCCCTAAAACACTAAGGTTTCAGGACTTCCGTCTTGGCTGCGGAACTAGGATTTGAACCTAGACAATACGAGTCAGAGTCGTAGGTGCTACCGTTACACAATTCCGCAACAAATATTTTTAAAACTTATCCCGGGATGCCGTCTACCCCAGTTATAAAATACCCGCCTCTTGGCAGGTGGGTGCGTCGTGGCGGCTTCTGCTTACCAAACAAACGAAGGTGGCATGTGCCTAACCAACAAACGCTCCCGGCATTACACTGTGGGTTTATAACCAAAGCATAACGCACATCACAGGATGGTGGTGGGATTAGTTGGGATCGAACCAACGACCTCTACGATGTCAACGTAGCGCTCTGACCAGCTGAGCTATAACCCCTTGCGCAAATTCTATTATACATAGAATCTGCGTCATTGCAAGTGGAATTTTTTTTATACGGGGTTTGTGTTATAATAATACATACAGTAGAAAAACGTGACAAACGCTGAGGAAAAAGGAGTTTTGGGCATGTCATATTTCTCCGACAGCTTTACGAAAAATAAGCTTATCATACTATATGTGGTTCGCGAACTCGGTGCGGAATTAACCCGCGAGCAGCTGACAACGCTTTGCGGCGAACGGGAACTGATGCCATATTTCGATCTGCAAAACGCCGTATCGGAGTTAGAGGAGGAGGGACTGCTGGCTGCCGTACCGCGCGCGTTTGGGCAGGCCTACAGTTTAACTTCAAGAGGCCGCGAAACCATCGATATGTTTGCCGAGCGCTTGCCGCTTTCACTGCGAGAGGAACTGGAGGAGTATGTGGCGCTCAGCGGCGAAAAGGTGTTGCGGAGTGCGCAATACTCTTCCGGCATGGAAAAGCTCCCCTCGGGAGCTTACCAGATAATGCTCAAGGCGCTTGAGGGTGATAACGAAATCGTTTCCCTTAAGCTTTTACTGCCGGATGTGGAAAGCGCAAGGTTGGCGTGCAAGCAATGGGAGAACCGAGCAGGGGATATTTATCGGTTTGTATTTGCGTCGCTGCTAACCCAAGAAAGCACTTAAAAGTATTACAGATAATCTATCATGCGCCCGATATTCTCCTGCTCTTGCTCGACGAATTTTCGTCCGAGCGCAGTGGCTTCTTGATCCGCACCCGCAAAGGTGCGCATACCGCTCGCAAGATCCGTGATATTGGATAGCGAGCCTTGCATGACCATCTCCGCCATATGCGACGAAGTTTTATCTATTAAAAGGTTCATAGAAAGCGCCATGTGCGCAAATTTGCCGATGCCTTCCATCGGCTTTTTTCTTTTTGCACAAGCCGCATTATCCGCATGAAGAAGCTCCTTCGCCTCGTTGAGCACGCTATGGTAGCGCGCAAAATGCTCCGCGAGGGCGTTTCGGAAGCTGCCGTCTTCGCTTTCCTTGATGAGAGCGGCAAGCATCTTCTTGCCGAACCGTGCGTTTTCGCAAATTTGATCGAGCAAATCGATGGTATCCGTTTCCATATAGCTCCTTTTAGAATGTTGCAATAAGATATGCTTAAGTTGCCCAAAATCGCGGGATATATTATAATGGATTCTAGAAGGTCATCAGGTAAAATTCGGTGCAAACACCAACATGTTCCGCATGCTCGCGGACGTTTCCACAAAATGTGGTATTTTCTTTTTTGGCGGAGGAAGCATGGCGAAGGACTATAGCGTAAGCGATATCAAAGTGATGGAAGGGCTGGAAGCTGTTCGTGCGAGGCCGGGTATGTACATTGGCAGCACAGGCGCGCGCGGCCTGCACCATATGCTTTGGGAAATCGTAGACAACGCCGTAGACGAGGCGGCAAACGGCTATGCCGATGATATCTCCGTAACGCTGCATCGCGACAACACCGTGACAGTACAGGACAATGGGCGCGGCATACCCGTCGGTATGCATGAAAAATACGGCGTCAGCGGCGTAGAACTGGTATTTACAAAGCTGCACGCGGGAGGTAAATTCGGCAACAGCTCCTATGGCTTTTCGGGAGGCTTGCACGGCGTGGGTGCATCAGTTGTAAACGCGCTATCGGAATTTGTAGATGTGGAGGTCTGCACGGAGGGTCGCATATACGAGCAAAAGTTCAGAAGCTATATCGACTCTCAAGGCAAAACAATCTCCGGACAGGCTATGGGCCCACTTACCGAAACGGGACGCACGCGCAAGCAGGGTACCAAAGTAACATTTTTGCCGGATGCACGGGTGTTTGAAACGCTGCAGATGCATTTTGAAACCGTTGCAAAGCGCCTGCGCGAGCTTGCTTATCTCAATAAGGGCGTGCTTTTCAGGCTTGAGGACCAGCGCGAATGGGGAAACAAAAAAACGCGCGAATACAAATACGACGGCGGCCTTAGTGATTTTGTAAAATACATCAACGAAGATAAAACGGCTGTTTACGATTCGCCCATCTGCTTCAAAGGCGAAAAGGACGGCATCGTCGTAGAGGTTGCGCTCCAGCATAACGATGGCTATGCCGAAAGCATATTCTCCTATGTAAACAATATCCCTACCACCGAAGGCGGCACGCATGAAACGGGCTTTAAAGCAGCGCTTACCAAGGTGCTTAACGACTATTGCCGCAAGTACGATATATTGAAGGATAAAGACGCGTCCCTCGCCGGCGAGGATTTTCGCGAGGGTTTAACAGCTATCCTTTCTTTGAAAATGCATACAATACAGTTTGAAGGTCAAACCAAGACGCGCCTGGGTAACACCGAGGCGCGTACCGCCGTGGAAAGCGTTGTAACCGAAAAGCTTGCACCGTATTTGGAGGATCTCAAAAACGCGGATACCGCATCAAAGATTGCCGAAAAGGCCATGCAGGCTTCAAAGGCCCGCGAAGCAGCGCGCAAGGCAAAGAGTGTGGCTCGCGAGAAGAACAAGCTTGAAAATGCTCCGCTCGTCGGCAAGCTCTCAAGCTGTACAGGCCGCGATCCTATGCTCAATGAACTATTTATCGTGGAGGGCGACAGCGCGGGCGGCAGTGCCAAGCAGGGTCGCGACAGGCGCTTTCAAGCGATATTGCCACTGCGCGGCAAGCCGCTCAATGTAGAAAAAAAGCGACTTGATCAGGTGCTTGCAAACGATGAGTTCCGTTCCATGATCACCGCCATCGGAACGGGCATCGGCGAGGACTTCAACATCATGAACATCAAATACAACAAGATCATCATCCTCGCGGATGCCGATCAGGACGGTGCACACATACGGGCCATCCTTTTGACATTCTTCTACCGCTATATGCGGGAACTCATCACCGACGGGCATGTGTTCATAGGCCTGCCTCCGCTTTACAAGGTTCAGCGGGGCACGACCGTGCGCTATGCCTATTCTGACGAGGAGCTTCAAGAAACCATTAAAGAGGTAGGCAAAGGCTATACGCTCCAAAGGTACAAGGGCTTAGGTGAAATGAACCCGGAGCAGCTTTGGGAAACCACCATGAACCCCGATCACCGCTCACTCGTGCGCGTGGATATCGAGGACGGCGCGGACGTGGAGCATATGGTAACCGTTCTCATGGGCGATAAGGTTGCCCCGCGCAAAGAATACATCAGCGAGTTCGCAAACTTCAACAAGGTCGATTCGTTCGAGGATAAGATTGAGAAAACCGCAGGGGAGACGGTATAAATGGCAAAGAAAACGGATAAACCCACGGGCACGTTGGGAGAAACCATCATCCCGAAGACCATGGACGAGGTGATGCACCAATCCATGATGCCTTACGCGGAATACGTTATATTGGAGCGCGCACTTCCACGCGTGGAGGATGGCTTAAAGCCTGTGCAGCGGCGCATCCTTTACACGATGAGTGAACTCGGCCTAACGCCCGACAAACCATATAAAAAGAGCGCGCGCATCGTGGGAGACTGTTTGGGCAAATACCATCCGCACGGAGATACATCCGTATACGATGCGATGGTGCGCATGGCGCAAAACTTCAACATGCAATCACCGCTTGTGGACGGTCACGGTAACTTCGGCAGCATCGACGGAGATTCCGCAGCCGCCATGCGATACACCGAGGCGCGCATGGCCCCGCTGGCGCTCGAGCTTTTGCGCGATCTTGACAAGGATACCGTGAAGTTTGTTTTGAACTTTGATGACTCTCTCAAGGAGCCCGATCTTCTGCCGGGCCGATTCCCGAACCTGCTTGTAAACGGTGCTACAGGCATTGCGGTAGGGCTTGCTACGAACATACCGCCGCATAACTTGGGCGAAACCATCGATGCCGTGCTACTCCGAATGGACAAGCCTGATGTGTCGCTCGACGAGATGATGAAGATACTCCCGTGCCCGGATTTCCCGACGGGTGCGTACCTTATCCGCTCCAATGAAATACGCGTGGCCTACGAAACAGGCCGCGGCAAGCTGACTATGCGCGCGCACGCGGAGATTGAAACGCTCAAAAACGGCAAAAAGCTTATCGTCGTGACCGAGTTCCCATATCAGGTAAACAAAGCAAAGGCGCTCGAGGACATACTAAAGGTCAGCCAGGAGAAAAAACTTTTGTTCTCCGGCATCGCAGATATTCGCGATGAATCCGACCGTACGGGTATACGTGCGGTTATTGAAATAAAAAAAGACGCGGACGCCGAGAAAATACTCCAATATCTTTATAAGTATTCTGATTTACAGCTTACTTTCGGTGTCAACATGGTGGCCATCGCAAACGGCAAGCCGCAGCAAATGGGTCTTTTGGAAATTCTCGATCATTACATTCGCCATCAGGAGGATGTTGTGACGCGCCGCACGCGCTTTGACCTCGATGCTGCGAGAAAGCGTGAGCATATCCTCGAGGGGCTCACCATTGCCGTTTTGAATATCGATGAGGTAATCGCCCTTATACGTGCCTCTAAAACGCCAAAAGCCGCCAAAGAAGGGCTCATGGAGCGCTACAAGCTTACCGAGATACAGGCGCAGGCCATTCTCGACCTAAGGCTGCAGCGCCTCACAAACCTAGAATTGATTGCCATCGAGCGCGAATACAAGGAAGTTAAAAAGCTAATCGGGGAGCTTCTATCCATACTCGATTCACCCAAAAAACTTCGCAGCGTGATCAAAAAGGAGCTTCTTGCCATTAAGGAGAGCTATGCTGTGCCGCGCCGCACGAGGCTTATAAACGGCGAGACGGAGATCGTGGTGGAGCAAAGTGATCTCAAAGTCGTTGAGGATGTCGTGGTAGCGCTTTTAGGCGGTGACAGATTCCGCCGCATTCCCAAACGACTCTTTAGCGCGGAACAGCTCGAAGGCGAAAATGTAACGGCGCTTCTCGATACGGATACCGATAAAAAGCTCAAGCTGTTCAGCAACTTGGGTAACGCTTTTACACTTGGCGTAGATGAAATTGCAGAAACGCGGCAAAATGCCAAGCCCGTGTTTCTCAATACGCTTTTGGCGCTCGAAAAAGACGAGCATATTGTAAGCTGCTTTGAGGAAAGCGGAGAGGGCGAGCTGTTCTTCTTTACAAAGTATGGGCTTGTGAAGCGCACACCGGCATCGGAATATATAACTAAAACTAAAAGGATCGTCGCGGTATCACTCAAAGGCGATGATGAGCTCTTAGGCGTACAAAAAAAGACCGAGACGAATATACTCCTTATCACTGCACTTGGCATGAGCATACGTTTTGAAGCTGAGAGCGTGCCGCAGATGGGGCGCGTGAGTGCGGGCGTGAAATGCATGAAGCTCGAGGAGCACGACTCCGTAGTGTTCTTCGAACAGCTTAACGACGAGGGAGAGATACTCACAATCACCGACCGCGGCTATGCAAAAAGGAGTTTCGTATTTGATCACGAGGTGCAGGGCCGTAACGGCAAGGGACTTAAAGCTTTTGATTTCAAGAAGAACGGCTCCAACGGAACGCGTGTCGCGGCAGCGTTCTATGTGCGCGAACCCTTCGATTTTGTGGTGGAACAGCTGCATGGCACGAAGACCGTTTTCAACACCGAGCAGGTGTTTATCGACAACCGCGCCGGTAAAGGCAGCCTTCTTGTGATGAGCATATTAGATGACATTGTGACAGTTGCATACAAGAAACAATCATAACACGGATAGGCTTTGCATAGGCTTTAGCAACAACATGTAGGAGCCTAAAGCTATGATGAAAGCCAATGAAAACAATTCCGTGTGTGTATGCGGCGTGGTTTGTGAGGATGCGGAATTCGACCACAGGCTCTATGGAGAGGCGTTTTATTCGATTAAGCTCAATGTATTGCGTTTGAGCGGTGTTGCGGATGTATTACCCGTCACCATTCCCAACCGCGTTTGCCCGCGGATGCCGGAGGTCGGTGAGCAGATACGCATTTACGGGCAGCTTCGCTCGTACAACAAGCGCGCGGAAAACACCAACAGGCTTGTAATCACGGTGTTTGCTCGCGCAGCGGAAATGGCGGAGGGCGAGGCGCATCAAAACGAGGTGGATCTTTCGGGTTTTTTGTGCAAGCCCGTCATGTTTCGCACCACACCTTTCATGCGGGAGATCAGCGACATTTTGCTCGCCGTGAACCGTTCGTACAATAAGTCCGATTACCTTCCCTGTATCGCGTGGGGAAGAAACGCGCATTTTGCCAAGGATATTTCCGTAGGCGCAAGGCTACATGTGCTCGGCAGGCTGCAAAGCCGTATCTATCAAAAATCGCTCGAGGACGGCAGCGTCGCAGAGCGCACGGCCTATGAGGTGTCATGCTCCTGCATTGAAACAATGTAAAATTTGGAGGTATATTATGCGGTTTGTTCGCGCTTTGCATGGCGACGAAGTCTTTTACGCGGTTTTAAAGGAGGACAAGCTCCTTCGCCTTCTTGGAACTCCATTTGAAACTATCAATTATGACGGCAGGGAGTATTCTATTTCTTCTGTCACTTTGCTTTACCCCTCGGAGCCTACGAAATTTGTCTGTGTGGGCAAAAACTACTATGAGCATGCGGAGGAAATGAAGGAAGGCCACCCTGTGGAGCCGCTTTTGTTCTTAAAGCCCTCCACCTGCGCAGTTGGAAACGATGACGATGTAATATACCCAACAATCAGCAACCGACTTGACTATGAGGGCGAGCTTGCCGTTGTCATCGGAAAACGTGCGCATGCGGTGGAGATCGGACACGCAAAGGAGTATATTTTCGGTTATACCTGTGCCAACGATGTTACCGCGCGCGATATCCAAAAAAGTGATCCGCAATGGACGCGCGGCAAAGGATATGATACCTTCTGTCCGTTTGGGCCGTGGATTGAGACAGAGCTCGACGCACAAAATGTGAACATCGCAACGCGCGTTAACGGGGTGACGAAACAAAACTCCAACACCTCCATGATGACATACGATATAGACGCGCTCATTTCGTATATGAGCGCGTGCATGACGCTTCTGCCGGGTGACGTGGTGCTTACGGGCACGCCGGGAGGTATTGGCTCCATGCAGCGCGGGGACACGGTGGAGGTTGAAATCGCAGGTATCGGTGTATTAAGAAACAGAATTGTTTGAGGAATTTTCATGGCAATGGACGGGCTGAACCTGTGTGCATCGGCGGCGGAGATACGTGCGGCGCTCACCGGCGGAAAGATAGATAAAATTTACCAACCGGAAAAGGACGAGCTTTTGCTGCATGTCCGCGCCGGTGGCGAAACCCATAAGCTTTTACTCTCGGCTTCCGCAGCACATGGGCGTGCGCAGCTTACAAGCGTAAAGCGAATCAACCCGGTTGAAGCACCCATGTTTTGTATGCTCCTTCGGCGGCGTATTTTAGGCGGTCGCATCGTTTTAGTCGAGCAGCCCGACCTTGACAGAACGCTCATCATTCGCATAGAAGCAGAAAACGAGCTCGGTGATATGGAAACCTTCTCGCTTGTGTGCGAGATCATGGGGAAGCATTCAAACCTCATACTGCTAAACGGTGCAAACGTTATACTCGACGCGGCACGTCATGTTGGCGCAGGGGTATCGAATGTCCGTTTTGTTTTACCGGGGCTTACCTATGCTCCGCCGCCTCCGCAAGATAAGAAAAACCCGCTTATTGCCGGAGAGGGTGACTTTTATTCAGCACTTCAAGGCGAAGGCAGGCTCGATAAGGCGTTGTCGAACGCATTTTTCGGCCTTTCACCCGCTATGGCACAAAGTCTCGGGTTTTGCACGGTAGAGAGTAACGATCTAGCTCAATTGACCGATGCGCAAAAGAAGGAACTTGTAAAAGCGCTCAAGGCATTTTATGCGAAGCTTGCAGAGGGAAGGTTTGAGCCCTGCGTAACGCTCAACGAATATTCAGAGCCCATGGGCGTGTATCCGTTTATACCTAAAGGAATAGCTGTTCGTCGTGAGGAAACGCTTGGTGCGGCGCTTGACGCCTTTTACGAGCAGCTCGACGTCGCAGAGCGCATTGCGCGGCGCAGCACATCCGTCCGCAAAATTTTGCAGAACAACGTAGTACGTGTAGAGAAAAAACTTTCTCTTTACAACGATGCGCTCGGTTCTGCCGAGGAAACAGAAAAACTACGCCTTTTCGGGGAGCTTATTACTGCCAATCTGCACGCAATAAAAAGAGGTGTATCGGAAGCGGTGCTTCTCAATTACTATGAGGATCCGCCGCAATTGGTTAGCGTAAAGCTTGATCCTAAATATTCGCCGTCCGATAATGCCCAACGCTATTTTAAGAAGTACCAAAAGGCAAAAGCTGCGCGCGAGATGGCGGTCAAGCAGCGCGAACAGGCGCTTGAGGAGCTTTCCTATCTGGAGGGACAGCTGGATAACCTCGATAAATGCAGCACCGATGCGGAGCTAAGCGAGCTTCACGAGGAACTTGTAACACTCGGCTATGTGAAGCGCGAAAAAACACGTCAGAAGCCACAAAGGCTCGCACCTTCCAAACCCGCATGCTATATCTCATTGGATGGCACGGAAATCTATGTCGGCCGCAACAACACGCAAAATGACTAACTTACACTGCGATTTGCATCTGGCGAGGATTTTTGGCTCCACGTGAAGGATATTCCCGGATCACATGTCATCATAAAAAGCGGGGGAGAGCCGAGCAAAGAAACGCTCTATGAGGCTGCGCTTTTAGCGGCATATTTCAGCAAGGCACGCAAAGGGATTAATGTCGCGGTAGACTACACACCTCGCAAGTACGTTAAAAAACCCTCCCATGCAAAGCCGGGTATGGTAATTTATACCACCAACAAAACAGCCTATGTGACACCGGATGAGGCGGAGGTAAAGCGTATATCACAAAAACGGTAACACGAGGTATTATGCCTTGAATCGGCTGAAATCTGCGGTATGTTTGAGCAAATTGCCGAATATCCATATACAAAAACCCCGAATGGAGGATTTTGTATGCGGAGCAGACCGATTTGCCTCATCGTATGCATGCTGCTCCTGTGCTCTTTCTTAGCCGGCTGCAAGCAGGAGGCGCAGGGCGTTTATGAGGATGGGCTTTCAACTGAGGCGGGCTATAGGCGCACGATGCTGTATTATCTGAGCGACGATGGTTTCGTAGTGCCGGTGATGAAGCTTATACCGTGGGAGGAGGGGATCGGCAAGGCAGCCTTGAGCTACCTTGTAGATCAAAACGGCAACTATGAAAGCGCTTCTGCGCTCGGACTCAACACGGTGCTGCCTGCGGGCACGACCTATACGCTCCGCATCGGCGACGACAAGTGTGCTACCCTCGATTTAATCGGACTAAGTGAGTTGAGTTCCGCCGAAAAGGAGCAGGCGATGGTGATTTCGGTGGTGAACACGCTTACGGAATTTGAATCCATCGATACCGTGCGTATCACCGTTAACGGCAAAAGCATTAAATCGCTCCCTAACGGCACGAAAATCTCCGGTGAAATGAGCGCGTTTCCGCTGAACATGGAGGAAGCGGATGCGCAGGTCGTAACGGACGATGTGTATCTTATGACGCTATATTATTCCAATGCTTCGGGAAGCCTTAATGTACCCGTCACGCGGCTTACGAACATTGCGCCGACACTTGAAAGTTCTGTGCGCGAGCTTATGAACGGGCCGAAGTTTGATGGGCTCGTCAATGCCTTCCCTGAAGGCACGGAAATGCTCGGGCTTTCCTATGCCGATGGTGCGGCAGTCGTTAATTTCAGCGAAGAGTTTAAGCAGGTGGAGCTTATCGAAGGACTGTCGCAGGCCGCCTACGAAACGCTGTATCTGACGTTAGCTGAGATTCAGCCCATCACTATGCTTGAAGTATATGTCAACGGGGAGCCATACGACGCATTTGCAAAGCAGACTTCAGCACCGCTCTACGCGAACGAATACGGTAAATAAATGTAAGGACTTTACGAAGGAGAAAATATGAAGCTCATTATTGCTTCCAACAATGCGCATAAGGTCGCGGAGATTAAGGCGATACTTGCGCCCTACTTTGACAGTATCTATTCTCTCAAAGACGCTCTCATCGACATCGACGTGGTGGAAGACGGCAAGACCTTTGCGGAAAACGCCCTGAAAAAGGCGCGCGAGGTACTTGCCGTTTCCGATGCAGACGCTGCGCTAGCCGACGACAGCGGCATTGCGGTGGATGCACTTTTTGGGGCGCCTGGGGTATACAGTGCCCGCTATGCAGGAGAAGGGCACGATGATTTAGCTAACAATGATAAGCTGTTAGCTGACATGCTCGATGTACCGATGGACAAGCGTACCTGTCGTTTTGTGAGCGCAGTTGCGCTCGTTAGGCGCAGCGGCGAGCCAGTTACGGCTATCGGAACAGTGGAGGGGAGGCTTTTGTTTGCACCGCGCGGCAATAACGGCTTTGGATACGACCCGCTGTTTTTGTATGAGCCGGAGGGGATGACATTTGCGGAACTTGCCACCGAAAAAAAGAACGAGATCAGCCATCGTGCGCGCGCATTAAGCGCTCTGCGCGAAAAATTGGAGTGCGAGGGTAAATGAACGTAGGCGTCATTTCAGACACGCACGGGAGCGATTACGCAATCAGGCGCGCGCTTAATGCACTGCCGCATATGGATGCATGGATACACCTTGGCGATCATGCCTCCGACAGCCGTGCATTAAGCACTGCAAACGTACCTGTATACGCCGTGCGCGGCAACTGCGACTTTGACTTGAGTGCGGAAGTTGAGCGCGTGATCATGCTTCAGGGTGTGCGTCTGCTCTTAACACACGGTCACAAATATGGCGTTAAGCAAAACGTACAAACGGTGTTCTACCGCGCCGAAGATTTCCTATGTTCAGCGGTGCTGTTTGGGCATACGCATGTACCGCTTGTGGAAGCATGGGGGAGCATATTGGGAATCAATCCCGGGAGTGCCGCGCTTCCTTTACGGGGCAGGCCGTCCGTCGCGAAACTCACCATTGAGAAGGGCGATGTTAGCGCAAAAATCGTTTTACTGTAAATCATTATCCGTGCGTGCGCCATTGCACCAATTTCTTTTCTGCATACGCCACACCGTAGTACATAAGCGCTGCAAGTACGCACAAAATCACAATGCTCGCCATCACAAGGTCGAGTTTGAACACCTGGCCGCCGTACACGATGAGGTAACCCAAACCCGCTTTTGAAACGAGGTATTCGCCGACGATTACGCCCACCCAGCTCATTCCTACGCTTATCTTAAGCGCGCTTATGATGGTGGGAACGGATGCGGGAAGAACCACCATCGTGAGGATTTTAAGCTTGCTGGCACCCAGGGTGCGCATCAAAAGCTGCTTTTCGTCGCTGATCTCGTTAAACCCCGCATAAACGCTCATGATCGTAACAATAAAAGATATAAACAGTCCCATCGCTATGATGCTTTTTACACCAGAGCCAAACCATACGATGAGGATTGGCCCAAGGGCAATCTTGGGTAGGGCGTTCAATATCACGAGGTAAGGATCAAGGATGCGCGAAAGCGTTTTGCTCCACCAAAGAAGTATGGCGATGAGCGTGCCGACGAGCGTGCCCAATAAAAAACCTACTACGGTTTCAAAGAGCGTTAAACCTATGTGCATGAAAAGGTCACCGTTTGTATAAAGCCTTGCGATGGTAGCGGCGACGCGCGAGGGTGAGCTTGCGATGAACGGATCGATAACCCCCGCTTGTGCTGCAAGCTCCCACACTATGAGGAACAATACTAAAATTGCATAGCGCATGAAGGTAACGAATGTAGTCTTGCGCTTTATTCTTCCCAGATACGCTTGGTGTTCCCTTGAAATGTTATCGGTTATTTGCTTCACCGTTATCGAGCTCCTTCCAGATGCGGTCGAAATATTCTTTGAATTCCGGCGCGTTCCTGCGGGCAATCGGTTCCGGCTTCGCCGTGAGCGTAACGATGTACTCGTTTTTTATGCGAGCTGGCCGCGTGGTGAGTACCAATATCCTGTCGCTCATGGAGATGGCTTCCGCTATATCGTGCGTTACGAGGATGGCCGTCTTTTTTTCTTTTTTAATGATGTCGTGTATCTCGTTGGATGCTTTAAGCCGCGTTAAGTAATCGAGTGAGGAAAAAGGCTCGTCAAGAAGCAGCAAGTCGGGCTTAAAGGCAAGCGTACGTATGAGCGCTACCTTTTGGCGCATGCCGCCTGAGAGCTGGCGAGGGTAATTGTATCGAAACTCACTTAGACCATAGGTATCTAAAAGCGCGATGGCGTTCGCCTTCGTTTCCTCGTTTAACATACCTTTTACTTGCAGGCCGAGGAGCACATTCCCTTCGATGTTTCGCCAATCTAGCAGATGGTCGCGCTGCAGCATATAGCCCGCTGCGTTGCCATAGTTGCGTATTTCGCCGCCCGAGGGCGGCATGAGCCCCGCTATCAAAGAGAGTACACTTGTTTTTCCGCAACCGGAAGGACCCACGATGGATACAAATTCACCTTCAAAAACTTGAAAGCTCACGTTTGAAATCGCTTCCGTTTCGCCGGAGGGATCGTGGTAGGTGAGGCGGATATCCTTTGCCTCGACAATAACATTCATTTCTGCCTCCTAAGTTTAAAAGAAGAAAACACCGTATATATCACAATGTATTCCGTACTACGATATGGCGTGAACGCGCAAAATGCTCCCCGCGTATAATGGAATAGGGAGGAAGGGGCGATTGATTTGGTACAGAGAAGACCATCCACAATTTTTATTAACAAGCGCTGCGTCAGGCGCGGGCCGTTTCGCAACGGGCTTGTGTTTTTTATAACGCTATTATTGCTGTTGTGCTGCGGGGTAGAATTTCTGCTGTCACTATTACTTTCGGGTGCGACCACAGTCGTTTTTGCGGTGGTTATCAAGCGATATTAAAAAATTGCGAACATGGCAAAGGCCAACGCTTATGCGTTGGCCTTAAAAGTTACCTGTTAGGTTACATTAGCCGCGTTGGACCTTACCGGAACGAAGGCAGCGCGTGCAAACATTCATTTTACGCGGCGTGCCGTTAACTACAGCATTGACGCGCTGGATGTTGGGTGCCCATGTGCGTTTGGTTTTCCTGTTGGAGTGGCTCACCAAATTACCGGACATAATACCCTTGTTGCATACTTCGCAAAACTTACCCATGCTCTACACCTCCTTACCGATACAAGGCATACGGTTTCAATCAAACAAAGCTATTCTACCACGCAGGTAATATCTTTGCAAGCAAAAATTACTTCTTCTGGTAGACCACTTCACCGTTGATGATGGTATAAACGGCATGCGTGAAAATGTCCATGGGGTTGCCGTCGAAAATGGCTATATCTGCGTCCTTTTGAGGTTCCAGGCTGCCTACTCTATGCGAAACGCGACAGATGCGCGCAGCGTTTATAGTGATAGCTTTAAGAGCTTCATACTCATCCAAACCCTCGCGCGCAGCAAGCCCAGCGCACAGAGGCAGGTACTGTATACGGGTTACGGGATGATCGGTGGTGATAGCGACGAGCACACCCGCTTTATGCAAAATTCCTGCGGTTTTAAAATCGAGGCTTTCTACTTCAGGCTTCGAGCGTGAGGCGAGCGAAGGCCCAACAATTGCCGGGAAACCGCTTGCGGCAATCTCTTGATGGATAAGATGCCCTTCCGTGCAGTGGTCGAGTGTAACGGATAACGAAAATTCTTTGGCGATTCGAATGACGGTGAGAATATCATCCGCGCGGTGCACATGCGCTTTTAATGGTATTTTCCCCTCAAAAATAGGCATATAGCTTTCCATACGAAAATCCGGCTCAAAAAAATCCCCGGTTTTTTGCGCGTCATCGCGTTTTTTCTTATAGCTTTGTGCTAAAAAAAGCTCTTCGCGAAGCATGGAGGCGATGCTCATACGTGTGGATGGAAGATTACCGTTTTTACCGTAATTCGTTTTTGGGTTTTCTCCGAAAGCAATCTTCATGGCAGCGGGGAAAAGTACTGTCATAGGGTCCAAAGAGCGCCCTGTAAGCTTGATAAAGGCGAACTGCCCGCCAACAACATTAGAACTGCCGGGACCTACCATGGCTGAGGTAATGCCAGAGGCGAGCGCGTTATGGAAGGCAGAATCCATTGGATTGATTGCGTCGATGGCACGAAGGGTGGGGGTGAGGGGATTGCCGGTTTCGTTACAATCGTCGTCGATGGAACCTTTTTTTTCCTCCGTGATGCCGATGTGACTATGCGCATCGATAAGCCCGGGCATCACGACAAGCCCGCTTGCGTCGAGCACTTGCGCTTGATGTGCAAGCGCAAGATCGATGCTTTCGCCAACGGCCACGATTTTACCATTGTCAATAAGCACGCTGCCGCGCTCATAATCTCGCCCGCTCATAGTTGCGATATACCCGTTTCGTATCAAAAGCATGACATAAAAACCGCCCGTTAACAGCATCCTTTAAAGGCAATCTTAGTGTTTGCGCTTTTTTTCTTCCTATGCGAAACAGCTAAAAAGCATGGATAATCGGAGGCTTTTTTTGCAGATACTATGGTTACGAACGGAAAGGAGGTCCGCTGCATGGGGTACGATGAATTCATCAATCCGATGAACAAACAAAACAAGAAAAATCAGCAGAATCAGCAGAACCAACAAAACAGGCAAAACCAGCAGAATCAGCAAAACCAACAGAATCAGCAAAACCGGCAGAATCAGCAAAATCGGCAGAATCAGCAAAATCAGCAGAACAAAAACAACAGGGAATTGTAAGGTACAAAAAACCGCTCCGCGACCTCTTCCGCGGAGCGGTTTTTTAAGTCAAAAAAGTGGCAAGCCACTTTTTTGAGAATACACGCTTTACCTAAAATGCTATGCATTTCCGGGCGGTAAAGCGTGAAAAGTACGAACGCCTGCGGCTTTCATCCGTTTCGGCGTACATGCCGCCGAAGCCGGAAGAAAGTCAAGGGGTATGCCCCTTGACAATCCCCGAAGTATTTTTTAGGAGGTTATTATGAACTGGTTGTATC
>JAEWZS010000100.1 GCA_023458355.1 Bacillota bacterium | reverse complement strand
ATTATGGGTTTTGTGACCGGAAATCGAGGTGCAATTTGAATCAGACCGTTTTCATCGTATTGCTTGTTGGGTTTGTAGCTTCCGGCGTAGTCTGCGCACTCGTGCGAAGCCTACTAAAGGCTGCCATAACGCTTGCGCTTACAAGCGCACTATTATCCGTTGTGATGTTTTTGATGGGTGCTACGCTTGCCGCGGTGTTTGAGCTAAGCGTTTGTGCGGGCCTTATCACGGTGGTATTTATAAGCAGCATCAGTATGACGCGCATACATACAAGCGAGGAACTCAGGGAAAAGAAAAAGGAAAGGCGTAAGCGCTTTTTACCGCTCATCGCCGTTGTCGTAGGGCTATTTGCAGTTATGCTCGCCCTTATCTGGCCGCATATGACGGAGCTTATTCCGGTCGCTGTAGTTACACCCACGAGTACGGTGCAGCAGGTGATTTGGGATAAGCGTACGACCGACCTTGTCGGGCAGGCTGCCATCATCCTCACGGGCGTATTTGCCGTGCTGGTATTCTTTAAGGAGGAAGAGGCAAAATGAACTTATTTTTTGCAATCCTCATCGTTGCCGTGGTCTTGGTGGTGGGCATTGGTATTTACAGCTTAATCGCCACGCGCAACCTGCTTCGAATTTCACTTTCGGTAGAAATTCTTATGAAGGGGGCAACCCTTCTTCTGATCGGTGCGGGTTACCTTACAGGCGATATGGCTACAGCGCAAGCGTATGTAATCACCGCCATCATCATCGAGGTTGTGCTGCTTGTTGTGGCGACGGGCATTGTGCTTGGCGTATACCGCGCTAACGGCACGCTTAACACCCGCGAGCTCAACAACTTAAAGGGTTAGAGAGGGAGAGGTAAGCTATGTACGAAATCATCATTTCCCCGCCCATCGCGTTTTTGATTTTGCTTGCAGTCTGTGCACTTATGCTTTTAGTCGGCAAGCTGTTTGCTGCGCGCGGGAACGACGCGAAGAACAAGCTTAACGCGTATGCTTGCGGTGAGTCCATGGAAGAAAATCAGGCGCAACCCGATTATGCGCAGTTTTTCAAGTTCGCATTTTTCTTCACCATCATGCATGTTGTTGCGCTGATGGTGGCTACAAGCCCCAACGGCATGTCGCCCATCTCGGGCATATACCTTGGCGTTACGGGTCTTTCACTCTTCATGATGTTTCGAAGGGAGAAGTGAGTAAATGGCAGCTGTTGTTGATCGTATTATAAATTGGGCCAGGCTCAAATCCCCGTGGATTATCCACTTCAATTCCGGCGCGTGCAATGCATGCGATATTGAAGTGCTTGCTTCGCTTACGCCTCGCTATGATGTGGAGCGCTTTGGCATTCAGCAAAAAGGCACCCCGCGCCATGCGGACGTGCTCGTATGCTCAGGTCCTGTTACCATGCAGCAAAGGGAGAGGCTTATCACCATCTACGAACAGATGCCCGAGCCCAAATTTGTGATTGCCGTGGGCACTTGTGCATGCTCCTCAGGTGTTTATTCCGATTGCTACTGCGTAGAAGGCGGCATTGACGCCGCTATCCCCGTGAATTTATACATCCCCGGCTGTCCTGCGAAGCCCGAAGCCATCATCGATGGTGTTGTAAAGCTTCTTGAAGGACTCAAAGATAAGGAATAAGGAGGCGGCTACTGATGGAAAACGAACGCTTCTATCTTGAAAAGCTCAAGGAAAAATTCCCGCTTGTCGATGTGGAATTAGCTTCTGTGAAGCACAACAAGCTCTACGTGGAGATACCGCTTAGTAGCCTTATAGACGCATTGCGGTATTTGCACAATGAGCTCGGGTTTAACCAACTGTGTACCATAACAGGGCTTGATAACGGCGAGCAGTTTGAATTTTTGTACCATGTTGCCCATGATAACGGCTATCTCTTAACACTCAAGGTAAAGACAGTGCGCGATCATGCGAGCATACCGACCGTGCTTCCCGTATATGAAGGTGCGATCTTTTACGAGCGCGAGCTTGAAGGCCTTCTGGGCGTTCATGTGGAAGGGTTACCGGAGGGCAGGCAGTACCCGCTGCCGGACAACTGGCCTAAAGGCGAGTATCCTTTACGCAAGGATTGGAAGCCGAAAGCGAAGCGCGAAACCGAAGGAGGGCAGGAAAATGGCTAAGATTACCGTACCGCTCGGGCCGCAGCATCCGGCGCTTGAAGAGCCGGAAAGCTTCCTTCTAACCCTCGAGGGCGAAAGGGTTGCCGCCGCCAATGTCGGCATCGGCTATAACCATCGCGGCATGGAGAAAGCGACCGAAAGCAAAACTTATATTCAAAATATTCATTTTCTGGAACGAATCTGCGGCATCTGCTCACATTCCCATTCGAGCTGCTATGTGCAGGCTGTAGAGGAAATTGCGGGCGTTGAGGTGCCAAGGCGCGGATATTACATTCGCGCGCTTATCGCAGAGCTTGAAAGGGTGCACAGCCACCTTTTGTGGCTTGGTGTGGCGGGCCATGAGGTCGGCTTCATGTCGCTTTTCATGTACGCATGGAAGGACCGCGAGATCGTGCTCGACGTGCTCGAAATGCTTACGGGCAACCGCATCAATTACGGCATGAATACCATCGGTGGCGTAAGGCGCGATATAAGCACGGAACAGGCCGAAAAGGTATTGGAAGCCATCGACGCACTTGAAGAACGCACCAAGTACTACGCAAACGTTGTGCTCTACGAGGAAACGCTCGTAAAGCGCCTGCTGGGCGTTGGTAAGCTCTCCGCTGAAGACGGGCTTCGCCTGGGGGCGACCGGCCCGGTGCTCCGCGCTGCCGGCGTAAAGCGCGATATAAGGCGTGACGCACCCTATGGCATTTACCCGGAGCTCGATTTTGAGGTGATAACGGACAATCATGCAGACGTATACGGCCGCACGGTGGTTCGTGCGCTGGAGCTATTGGAAAGCTACAAGCTCTGCCGCCAAATATTAAAGCAAATGCCGGAAGGTCCCGTTTCCGTAAAAGTTCCCATGCGTATCCCTGCGGGCGAGGCGGCAAGCCGCATCGAAGCGCCTCGCGGCGAGGATATCCATTATGTGCGTAGTAACGGTACCGATAAGCCCGAGCGCGTGAAAGTGCGTGCCCCGACGCTCGCGAACTCTGCCGCCATATCGCACATGCTTGAAGGCGGCTACCTTGCGGACGCGCCCATCGTAATCGCAGCCATCGACCCCTGCTTCTCCTGCACCGACCGCATGGTGAAGGTGGTAAGGAAGGAAAGCGCCGAGCGGCTCGACTGGGAGGGGCTTGTCAATTACGGTATCGAATGGTATGCCGCGCGCGGTGTGGATTTTAAAAAGCTGCGCATCGGCAGGGAGGGTATATAAGCGTGGGGAAGGCTCTGTTCCAAATTCTCATATTTCCCGGGTTTTTGTTTCTCGGTGCAATCTCCTTGGTGTTTGAGTACATCGACAGGAAGCTGCACGCCAAGCTTCAAAGCCGCATTGGCCCGCCGTGGTACCAACCTCTGGCGGATATTATAAAACTGTTTTCCAAGGAAACCGTGGTACCGCGCGAGGCGGATAAGCCGCTCTTTAAATGGATACCGGTGTTTGCGCTCGCCGCTACCACCGCCGCATTTTTGTACATACCCATCTGGGGAAAAGAATCGCTGTTTCCGTTTGAGGGCGATTTGATCGTGGTGCTCTACTTTTTAACGGTGCCGACGCTCACGTTCTTCCTCGCGGGATGGTCGTCCTCTTCGCTCTACGCGGAGATAGGCTCCATCCGCGCCATGACGCAGCTTTTTGCATACGAGGTGCCGCTTTACCTTTCGCTCCTGGGACCGGCGATACTTGCCGGAACATGGTCCATAAGCGGTATAACGGCGTTTTATGCGGCGAACCCCATTTTAACGCTCGCCAACATACCGGGATTCCTTGTTGCCATCATAGCCCTGCAGGGCAAGCTTGAGCGCGTACCGTTTGATATACCCGACGCTGAGACTGAGATCGTTGGCGGCACGTTCACTGAGTATAGCGGCAGGCTTCTCGGGATGTTCCGTATGACGCTCGACAGCGAGCTCGTGGTGGTAGCTGCGCTCGTTGCGGCAGTGTTTATGCCGTTTTTCATACCGGCAAACCCCGTTTTGGGCATGTTGGTATTCCTTATTAAGGTGTTTATCGTGGTGTTCATACTGGCGGTGATGCGCACGGTGCTTGCACGTCTCCGCATCGACCAGATGATTGAATTTTGCTGGAAAGTGCTCGCACCAATAGCGCTTCTTCAGCTTCTCATCGATTTGATTGTGAAGGGGGCGGTGCTCGTATGAAAAAACGCGCGGGTAAAATGGTCCCCTACATGATGGGGATGCTCGTTAAAAAACCTGTAACGGTGAAGTATCCTTTTACACCGGCATCCGTGCCGCCGAACTTCAGAGGTGCTATTAAGTTCGATCAGGATTCCTGCATCGGCTGCAAAATGTGCGAGCGCGTATGTCCGTCTAACGCCATTAAGATTATCAAGGTCGAAGGGGAGGAAAAGAAGTTCAAAGCGCGCATGCACATGGATCGCTGCATCTTCTGCGCACAATGCGTCGACTCCTGCCCCAAACATTCTCTTGTAAGCACCGACCGATTTGAGCTTGCCACAAGCGACAAGAGCTCCCTTGAGGTAGATATTTGAACGACCTGAACACACTCCTACACGACTTTTTAATAGGCGCGAAACGCCTTGCGGTGCTCGGTGCCGGTTCCACACTTCGCGGTGACGACGCAGCCGGCATGGTACTCATAGAACGCCTGCAGGAGCGCTTTATAAACGCAAAAAATGTTCGCTGCTACCCGGGCGAAACAGCTCCCGAAAACTACAGCGGCAGTATATCGCGGTTTTGTCCCACGCATCTTCTCGTCATTGACGCGGCTGACATGGGGGAAGAGCCGGGCGCGGTATTCCCGGTTGACCCTAAGGATGTCGGCGGTGTAAGCTGCTGTACACACATGCTCCCCTTAAAGGTAATGCTTACCTACCTCGCACAGGAAACGGGCGCAAAGCTTTTGTTATTGGGCATTCAGCCGGAAAGCATGGAGTTTGAAGCGCCGCTTAGCACAATGGCCGAAAAAGCCGTGGATGCGCTTTATGAGGCAATTGTTGAGACAGCGGCGGAATTGGGATAAAATCGTTTATAGTTTAAACAGCAAAGCCGGCAGGATGGTTTTCCTCTGCCGGCTTTATAATACTCCGATTCGGCACCAATTTACAGCGCGCGATATTCCCCGGGGAATATCGCGCGCTATGTGCCATCCTCCGTTATTACGCTTAAAAGTTTGCAGGCGAGCAAGAAAAAAGTGACCTGAGTTAGGTCACTTTATACGCTCTTAAGGCTCCAACCGGTTAATGTCCCTCGGGAATAATGTGGCACGGCGCACATTGGAAAAGCCCAATAGCTTTGCCGTGAAGCGCTCTAGCCCAAGGCCTAGCCCGCCGTGAGGCGGAAGCCCGAATTTGTGTGCCATGAGGTAGCTTTCAAAGTGCTTTATCTCCATATTGCGAGACAGCATCTTTTCTACTTGCGCCTCATAGCTGTGGATGCGTTGGCCGCCTGTTGTAATTTCCATGCCGCGGAATAAAAGGTCGAAGCTGTCGGTCAAGGTAGCATCTTCCGCGCTGTCCATAGCGTAAAACGGTCGCTTGCTCGATTTATAGTGTGTTACAAATACAAACTCACTGTTTGTCTGCCGCTCTATTTCCTCGCAAAGCCGCTTTTCCTCTTCAGGCGAGAAGTCTTCATAATCCTCAATTTCCATACCGCACTTCTTTTCAAGAATCTCCTTTGCCTCCATAAAGCGAATCGTGGGGACGTTTTCAAGGATCGGAAGCTTTGCCCCGAGGAGCGTGAGCTCCTGCGTATAATTGGCTTCGAGAAAGCTCAGCGCAGATTGTAACATGCGTATCTCCGTTCGCATCACGTCTTCAAAGCTTTCAATAAAGCCCATCTCAAAGTCAACGCTCGTATATTCGTTGATGTGGCGCGAGGTATCGTGCTTTTCCGCGCGGAACACGGGAGCGATCTCATATACCCGCTCGTAAGC
>JAEWZS010000099.1 GCA_023458355.1 Bacillota bacterium | reverse complement strand
ATAAGCTTTCTTATTGCTGTATCGTCTTCAACGACAAGGATCAAGGGTTTATTCATGGATGTCTACCTCCTCAGCCTGCAAAGTGAAGCAAAATACCGTACCGTGCGGTATATTGTCTCTCACATAGATCTTGCCGCCATGCGCCTCTACAATGGACTTGCATAGAGCAAGCCCCAGCCCAAGCCCACGTCGCCCGTCACCACGAGCTTTTTCAGCAGTATAGAACATATTGAATAGTTTTAACTTTGCTTCATCCGGTATACCCGGGCCATCGTCTGACACCTCGACAAGCACCATTTCTTTTTCACGCCGTGCTGAAACGATGATTCGGGAGCCTTGCGGCGTATATTGAATAGCGTTGTTCACGATGTTGATAAGCACCTGCATGATAAGACGGGAATCCACCTTTGCCATAAGGAACGCATCATCCACGACAGTTTCTATGCTATGTTCAGCGCTTTTTCTGTTGATATGCAGCATGGATTCCGCAATCACCTCTTCCAAAAGCTCGGGCTGCAATGTTAAGCTCATTGCGCCGTTGTCAATCCTGGTGATGGAAAGAAGGTTCTCAACCAGATTGATTAGCCACATGGAGTCGTCATAAATGTCGGTATAAAGGCTCTTTTTCTGCTCCTCGCTTAAAAGTATGGAACTGCCCATGAGTACGCCTGCGTTGCCGGAAATACTCGTTAAAGGGGTGCGCAGGTCGTGAGATATAGCCCTTAATAGGTTTGCGCGTAGCTGCTCTTGCTGTATCTTCATAGAAACCTGCTTTTGCGTTTCGTTTAACTTCTCCTTTTCGAGTGCAAGAGCGCACTCTCCGAGCATTGCAATCATCAGGCTTTTTTCAAACATCTCTAAAGGCTGCTCTTTTTCTATGGCAATGCCCGCGACAGCAAAAACTTCATCCTTTGCTCGCACCGCAAGATAGAGGCATTTGGCAGTCGAAAGCGTATTCGTGGTAGCGCCCGCACGCTTGTTGTTTTTATAGACCCACTCGGCAACCGCGCGTTCGTCCTTAGCGATATAGAGCTCGGGGTCTAAAGACCAATCGTTCTTAGGGAAAACCACCGGATCTGACAGCGTGTTGTCAGCTGCAGCATAAAATATGACGGTTTTGTCCAGAAGCTTTACCAATTGCTGCGCCGTCTCACTTATAATTTCCGATTGACCCTTTGCCTGCTGCAATTTTCGGTTGGTTTCCAAAAGTACTTCCGTACGATAAGCCTTTTGTGCAGCCCGTTGCGCTTGTTCCTTAACCCGCATGGTCATAGTGCTTGTGATAAGGGCCGCCAACAGCATGACCAAAAACGTAACAGGATAATCCGGATGTTTTGCCTCAAAGGAAAAGCGTGGGTACGTGAAAAAATAGTTTAATGCAAGAACACTTATAATAGAGGATACGGCGCTGTATATTCTTCCGCGCGTCACGGCGGAACATAAGAGTACCCCCAAAATATAAACCGTTATAATGTTCGCTTCGCTAAACGAGAGAGAATCAAACCATAGCCCAATCAACGTACATAAAACCAATATACCCAAGGATTTGAGTGTATCGCCTACCGATAGCTCCGCGGGGTTAATAAACCATGTTTTTTTCAAATGCGAAGCCGGCTGCGTTTGGGGGATGATATATATATCAAGGTTAGGTGCAAGCGAGGTCAGCTTATCTACAAAGTTGGTTTGCCCCGGCCATTTTTTGCGATAGCCGGAATGACCTATAACGAGCTTGGACACATGGCTCATTTTGGCATATTCTGAGATTTGTGCCGAAATATCCTCTCCGTATACCGTTGCAATCTGCGCGCCGAGCTGCTCAGCCAGCCTTATGTTTTCCCTAAGCTCTGCCTTATCTGCATCCGGTAATTTCTGCGTTTCCCGTGTTTCCACAAACAACGCTGTAAACACCCCGTGAAGCGCTTCCGCCATACGCGCAGCGGCGCGGATAACTTTGGCGTTAGATGGGGCGGAGGATAAGCAGACAAGTATGTGCTCACCGGGATACGAGCTTTCGCTTTTTAACGGCTCGTTGTTTGATACAGTAGCTCGATTGATTTGATTAGCAACAGCTAAAAGGGCGATTTGCCGAAGCGCCGTCAGTCTTTCCCTGGTGAAAAAATCTTCAAGCGCTTTATTTTCCTTTTCCTCCGAATAGATTTTCCCTTTATGGAAACGGTCGATTACATCATCGGGTTCAATATCCACATACTCTATCTGATCCGCTCCGCTAAATACGCTGTCCGGTATGCGTTCACGCACGGTGATGCCTGTGATGGCCGCTACAGTATCATTCAGGCTTTCTATATGCTGCACATTGACAGTGGTATATACATCGATTCCTAAGCGAAGAAGTTCTTCGACATCCTGGTATCTTTTTTTATGACGACATCCCTGAGCGTTTGTATGTGCCAACTCATCCACCAAAATGAGCTTTGGCTTCCTTTTCATTGCCCCATCAAGATCAAATTCTTTTAAACCGGACCCTTTATTGATAATTTCAAGCGGAGGCAAGATTTGAAGCCCCTTTAAAAGCGCTGTTGTCTCAGTTTTGGTGTGCGGCTCAATATAGCCTACGACCACATCAATCCCATTCTTTTTTGCTTCATGGGCATCGGTGAGCATAGCGTAGGTTTTTCCTACGCCGGCTGCATAACCTAAGTAAATCCGGAGTTTTCCTCGTTTTGTTTCAGCCGGCATACCGGAAAGCTGTTCCATGAGCGAACCGGAATCCGTTTGGCTGATAGGCATTTTAAATAAACCTCATTTCCTTTAAAGAAAGATACATCTCACCTTACTTATCTTTCTTAACGAAAATATAACACAGCTGAAATTACTTTTGTATTATAACTTTTTGCTCAGCATTAAGACCGCATTAAAACGATGCGGATATATGTCAAACTTCTGCAATACCTATCTTTATGTCATTTTAATTTACCGGCGCAAACCCTAATCCCAAGCTAACAGCGAAAGTGCTAGAGTTAATGACAGGCTCAGATAAGGAGGCTGTTTTTAATGGAGAATACTTTTGTTAACATCGGCATATTTGCCGTACTGTCTTTAATCGTTTACATCTATAAAAAAATACTCGAATGGCATGCGTACAGCCGCTCGAGCATTTATGAGGATGAGAATGTATATAGGGCTGCCGACGAGTTCGCCCGCGGAGCATCTTTGGATGCGGTCAAAGCCGTATTGTCGGACTGCCTTGATTTTACGAAAGAGTATGCAGAGGAAGTCCTAAAGTCATCCATCCCCCATAGGCCGGACAGGGACGGAGGTTATAAGGCGTTTATTCGTGCCGTGAATAAAGTGCTTGGCGAGGAGGCTTATGATGTTAATCACCACACATGAAGCCAAATGCCTAATTATGCGTACACCTCGGGCTTAAGTACACCGATGTACGGCAAATTCCTATAAAAATCCGAGTAATCGAGGCCGTAACCCACCACAAAACGGTTGGGTATGGAAAAGCCGCAGTAGTCCGCCGCTACCTCGCATTGGTGGCTGTCCGTCTTATCCAAAAAACACACGGTCTTTATAGAGGCAGGCTTTCTTGAAGTGAAAAGCTCTTTTAAATATTTGAGCGTGAGCCCCGAATCTATAATATCCTCTACGATGAGAACATGTCTTCCCGTGATGTTTTTATCCATATCCTTCACGATACGCACCACGCCTGAGGATTGCGCGCTTGCGCCATAGCTTGATACGGAAATAAAATCCATGAAGATTGGAAAGCGAAGCTCGCGGCAAAGGTCCACATAGAAGAAGGATGCACCCTTTAGAATACATACAACGATGGGGTTCTTCTCTTTGTATTCCTCCGTCAGCGTCTTTGCGAGTTCCTTGATGCGCACTTTAATTTGTTCTTCGTTATACAGCACATAATCGATATCGTTTTGCTCGGTGGTGATCCTCATGCTTCTCATCCTTTCAGTTTCTCAATCAAACAAGCTTTACTTTATCAGTAATTAGAAGCGTACACAAGGCAGAAAGCCCCTGATTTGGGGCATCCATCCCATATCAAGTTTGAATATGTCCATAAGATGAGTTTATACAAACTCCTTCTTCCTGCTGTTTTGCTTATTTTTGCATCGACTTTCTTGTTTCCATAATCTGCGCTTATGCATCACAAAGTTTTTCCTCTTGCCGCTTCTGTTTACCATTCTACCCAATCGGGGTATAATCGGAACGGCTAAAAACGTGAAGGGAGCAAAAAATTATGGCATCTTGTGCGGTAGTGGGCATCAACTGGGGCGACGAGGGAAAAGGGCG
>JAEWZS010000098.1 GCA_023458355.1 Bacillota bacterium | reverse complement strand
AAGGCTTCTACGAAGGCTTCCTGAAGACCGGTGCTGTAAGCGTCTGCGTTGTTATAAAGCACAGCGGCTTTCTTGGCTTGGAGGTCTTCCCATGCGAACTTCGCAACAACCTTACCCTGGAACGGATCGATGAAGCAGGAACGGAAGATGTAATCGCCGATCTGCGTTACTTTGATGTTCGTGGCGGTGTTGGAGATTTCGGGCACCTGTGCTGCTTGTGCGATTTCGCCGCAGGCCAGGATGTCAGAGGAGTTGTTAGGGCCGAGGATTGCGAGAACGCCGTCCTGCTCGATCAGCTTCTGAACTGCGTTGCTGGCGATTTCGGGCTTTGCTTCGGTGTCTTCGATGATGAACTCGATTTGAACCTTTTTGCCGTCCACATCGAGACCGCCGAGAGCATCGAGCTCTTCCTTAACGAGAGTGATAGCGTCGGTCATGTTCTGACCGTCAACGGCTTGCTCACCCGAGATGGTGCCGACCATGCCGATTTTGATTACATCGGGGATTACCTTTTCAGCGGGTGCTTCGGGAGCTGCGGGCTGCTCGGTACCGGCATTGGATTCGACGGGCGCAGCAGGCGTGTCAGTTGTGGTAGTACAGCTTGCAGCTGCAAATACCATGACCAGGGCCAGGAGAAGAGATAGTAGTTTCTTCATTTGTTGTTTAACCTCCTTCATTTTGCTGGTTATTTGGGTACTCTATCTGTACGGCATAAGCCGTTACAGTCCAAAAATCTGCCTATATTCGTTGAGTAGTTTAAGGTTTACACCTGCGCCGCCGCAGGCGATGATGACAACGTTTTGAAACTGGGTCACAACAGGAGGAAGTTCGTATGCGACCGACATGGATGCACCACAGGCAAGCTCCACAAGTATTCTGAAATCCTCCACAAACTCAAGTACCGCATGCGCAGCGCTTTTGTCGTTAGTAAGATAAGGGAGAACGTTGTGGCTTTTTGCGTACTTCACGGTCATTTCGGAAACCGTTTTACCCGCCAAAGTATTGGCAAGCGTAGTAATGCTTGTAAGCTCAACAGGGTGTCCCGCTTCGAGCGCCTTGTGAAACTTTGGTGCACCCTCCACTTCGGCTGCAATCACAGGTACGTCTCCCCAACCGTTTCGGTCGAGGCCTTCGATCACACCGTTGAACAGTCCGCCGCCGCCCACGGAAAGCACGATTGCATCGGGTTTTTCGGTCTGCTCCTTAAGCTCATCCACCAAAGTGGAGTGGCCTTCCCATAAAATCGGGTGGTCGAAGGGGTGCAGGAAATAAGCTGTTTTGTCGTTCTCTACAATTTGCAGGGCATAGTCGCGCGCATCGTCAAAAATTTGACCGTGGGTAATGACTGTAGCTCCCTCGCGTCGAATCACGTCCGCCATATAGGAACTTGCGGCATCCGGTATCACAACGGTACATGAAAGACCGAGTTCTCGTGCGCAACATGCTGCTGCGTGTCCCGAGTTGCCGCCGGAAGCGGAAACGATACGCTTATACCCCCGCGCTTTCACATCTTCACACAGTCGCGATACACCGCGGATTTTAAAGGAACCGTCGGGCTGGTAACATTCCATTTTCACAAGGAAGTTCTTACCGCAGCGTTCGTTGATTCGGGTAAGGGGCTTCAAAGGTGTTCTTATGTATAAACTCATGTTATTGCTCCGTACTGTCTGCCAATCGGTTAGGTATTGGCACCGCGTGCCGTAAGTTCAATCCTTTTTAATTCGGTTCCGTTGCCGACCAAATATGCATAATCATACAGATTTACCGTTGTGCAAATATGGTTGGGTACGATCGAGAGCCGGTCACCCACGGAGATCACATCTGATGAAGAAGTATTTTCGAGCATGCCGTGTTCCTCGGTCATGGAACGAAGTATGAGGTTTTCGTGTTGAAGTACCGTTCCAAAGCCTTTAAAGTTATAAGGCGGTTTATCGGGAGGACAATCAGTCGAAATGGATTTGCTTCCGGCATCGATCACTACGAGTTTGCCTTTTACGCTGATCACTGTAGTGTCAACATGCGCGGCATACATCGTCTCGTCGCATGCACCTTTATCGGCTTGCATGGTGTCGTAAAAGATGTAGGTACCCGGTCTTACTTCGGTTACGCCCGGTACGGATGCGCAATGGATGGCGGTTGCCGTAGAACCTACGCTCACATCGTTGATGAGAATACCGTTCTTTTGCATATCCTCTTTGAGCTGTACCATAATGCGCCCTTCGTCGATGCCGCATTTCTCTGCATCAGGGTTCGGCCTTCCCTCGTAGATGAGGTTGCGGTAGGTAAATATGCCCGTCAATTTAAGACCCGGCAGCTTTGAAATCAACTGCGCAACCGAAATTGCTGATTCTAAGGGTACGCCTGAGCGGTGCATTCCGGTATCCACTTCAACACGCAGTTCAAACTCGACGCCTTCCTCCACGGCAGTTTGAGAAAGCGCCTTTGCGCCGATGAGGGAATCTGCTGCGAGGATTAGGCGGATACGCCTAGATAGCTTTGCGGCGCGTTTGAGCTTTTCTGCTCCCACAAGGGGGTAGGCCATGAAGATATCGCTAAATCCTGCTTGTGCAAAAATCTCCGCCTCAGAAAGCTTTGCAACAGTAATGGCTGCACTTCCATATTCGGACTGAATTTTAGCGAGATCCGGGCACTTGTGCGTTTTTACATGGGGGCGAAGGAGACATCCGTATCCCGCACATGCTTCTGCCATGCGCTTAAGGTTCAAACGCATTACCGCTTCATCAATCATTAAGCATGGTGTTTCGGGAAGCATAAAAGCACCTTTCGCACTGGTTACACTTATTTCTCCACGTCGCGGTATCTTCTGATTTTGCTTGTGGAAAGCCCTGCCTTAACAAGACCTGAGGCAACAATCAGCGCACACACAACGCCATCGAGCACGGGTACACCAAGTTCTTTTTGCATTTTAGGTGCAAGGCCGGAAAAACCTGCGCATCCGAGTACGATTACCTCTGCAAGATCTTCTTCAATGGCAGTACGCGCAGCACTCAGATACGGTGCGGAGGCAGTAAAGCACTCACAAGGCTCTTTGGGGCCGCGAACGGATGCGGTGCAGCCTTCCAAATGGTACTTGCGAATGACTGCATATTTATTAGGAATAGAGTGGTCTCCGGCAGACACAACGGAGAAGGAATGTCCGAGCATGCTGGCAAGTTTCATGGACGATTCGCCGATACCGACAACGGGTTTATCCGTGATTTGCTTAAGTAGGTCGAGGTTTGGGTCGCAGTGACAAGCCACGATGAACGCATCGTATTCAGCCTCGTTCTCTTTCACCAGGCGCATCATGCCGGGTGCAGCTTGCGCTGCGTCTGAATAATAGTCGATGTATTCGGGTGCGCCGGGCGTTGAAAACGTTTTTACTTCAAAATCGCCGTTGGCGTACTGGAGCGCAGTTTCCTGAATGCTCTTGGTCATGTCTTCACTGCTGTTAGGGTTGATGATTAGAATTTTCATTTGAATTCACCTCGCCGCGGAATGCGGCCTGTAAATATGTGTATTTATACAGAATAGAGCAGGGGTAATCTTGACGCTGAAGTTAACTTCTACCACCGGTCAGCTCATCTCCCTCAAGAATCCGTTGAAACTCTATCTTATATCCGTTTGGATCGGAGAAGAAGCATCCGTATACGGGAAACCTTGTGTGGCGCTGCGGTGGTGAAAGCAGCGGTACACCTTTTTTTGTAAGAACTGCGTAGCAATGATCTACAGCTAATTCGCTCGGGCAATTAAAGGATATGCAAATGCCCGTGGGGCCTCCCGGTATGGGCCTGTCGTCATCATATTGGCAAAAGCCTATGTACCCGTAGCCCGTGTCGTATATGCGGCAAGCTCCGCCCGCTTGTACCTGGCTAAGCTCTAGTCCTACTGTTTGCGTATAAAAGCGGTGGGTTTCTTCGATATCGACACAGGGGAAGAAGATTACGCTGTTCTCGATTTGCATCGTAAGCACTTCCTCTCAACAGATAAAGCATGGATTTTTAGGGATGCCGTGAGCATTAGCTCACGACATCCCGCCGCATTTTTATTTCTTCGCGGTGTTACGGTAGAAGTTTTCCGGATAGCCGTAGCCTTCATCGTGCACCAAATCGATGGGAGCAAGCGCCTCAACGTCGAGAAGCTCAGTAATGAATACCTGCATGCAGCCCTTAACAAGGGTGCCTTCCACGAGGTGACCGCAGATGGTGGGAGCATCCCAACCGCCGCCCGCAACAAAGTGCATAGCTACGAAGGGTTCTTCACCGGAGCCGTCACGCTTGGGGCGCTGGCCGATCATACCACCAATGGAGGCGAGCATGGTGAGGTTGGTGTTTACAGCAACGCCTTCACGATGCCAGTTTTCGGGATCTGCATAGTCGGGAATCCATACATAGTACTTGCAGGGTTGGAAGCCGCCCATGAACGTTGCATGTACCTTGCCGTAACGGATGTTGTTTTCTTTTGCGAAGTTAATGATAGCAAGAGTGGGATCCGCGCCGGTCATTAGGCGAATTAAAAATTCGCGGCCGCGACGCATTTCGCAGCAATGAAATTCGTCAGGTGTTTTTGCATCCAACTGCCATGCGGGCAGCTGTACATCGGTTGTTTTTTGCATGATTCGAACCTCCATCATTCGGTTTTTAGCCAATCTTTTTTTGCGCGAAAAATGCCAATTTCGAAAACGCGCAGGACACGACTTGTGAATGTGGTTGGATTATAAAGCCACGCAATTTTTTTGTCAACGCCCCGTCAAAGTTGTAAACTGACCATAATCGGCACTTTTTGGTCTTTTAGTAATTCAACTCAACGGTTTTGAAACGGACTTTTTGACTTCGGTTTCTTTATTATAGCATACATTTGTTTTTATTTTTCTGTTTATATTTTCCATATTGTGTAATATTAATATTTTATATTTATTTTTCTTCGACTTGCACATGCCATTTTGCAGTTCGATGTAACGCGAACTGCGAAAACCTCTTGTTTTGGCTAGGTTTGGTATATTCGCCGCCAAGTTAAGAGAGGCCAAGAACTCGCGTAACATTTTATGGGAAGCCACAGCAAAAACAAGATGCAAAAATTACGAAAAATAGAATTGACATTTTGGCAGTAACGCGCCATAATTACATATAGCCAATTTCGAAACGTCATTCCGCATTGCGGAACGCTACACGTCGACAGAATAACCTGGTTAGAGCACCGAAAGCTCTTCTATTTCCATCACTGATAAGCAATGAAAACACCAAGAAGGATGATAACAATGTTGGAAGCAAACAATCCGGCAACACAAACGGCATGGAATACATTACAGCCGTTGTTCCGCCCCCGCTCTATCGCGGTAATCGGCGCGTCGCCTAAACCGGGTCCCGGGCTGCAAGTGCTTCATAACCTCAAGCAGCTTCAATACGACGGCGAAGTGTATCCGATCAATCCAAAGTACGAGGATATTACCGGCCTTCGCTGTTACGCTTCTTTAAGCGCGCTCAAAGCGGAAGGCAAACACCCCGAGCTGATTGCGATTTTACTCGGGCGCGACAACATTCTGCCTGTTATTCAAGAAGCGGCCGTCTGTGGCGTTAAGGCTGCATGGGCTTTTGCAGCCGGCTTTGGTGAAGCAGGCGACGAAGGTAAAGCGCGCAGCGCGAAGGTGAAAAAGCTCTGCGAAGAAAACGGCATTCGCTTTTTAGGGCCAAATTGCGTAGGTTTTTTGAACCCTTCTACGGGGTCGTGTGCCTACAGCGCACCGG
>JAEWZS010000097.1 GCA_023458355.1 Bacillota bacterium | reverse complement strand
AATAATGTCGGCAGCCCGCTATACGCCGTGTTGGCGGCGAGAAGCAATATGAGGGATGTCGCAAACTGCAAAATGTAATACAAGAGATTCTTACCGAATACCGCCTCGCCCATCTGCGCGATTACCGTTTGGCCGGCAAGCGGTACTACCTTAAGCGTCATCGACAAAACTACGGAACCGCCGAAGATAAAGATAATAATACCCGCAAGTATATAGAGCACGCGCTTGGCGTTGCGCTTGCTCGGTTCCTTAAACGAAGGCACGGCGTTTGAAACCGCCTCCACACCCGTCAGCGCACTGCATCCTGAGGCAAACGCGCGAAGGAGCAAAAAGATCGGCGCAATGGTCAAAAGTGTGTCGGGAGACTGCACGACAGGAGACTCGGCATATTGGATGGGTGCTAAGTGGCCGCTGAAGTACTCAACTAGCCCTGTCACGATGAGCACCATCATGATGAGGATAAATCCATAGGTGGGAACGCCGAACACCTTAGAGGATTCGTTCACGCCGCGAAGGTTCAAAAGCGTAATGAGTGCAAGCCCCGCGAGCGCGATGAGCACCCGGCTGCCCGCAAGCTCGGGGAACGCAGCCACAAGCGCAGATGTTGCCGAGGAGATGCTGACCGCAACGGTCATCACATAATCGATGATAAGTGCGGACGCCGCCACGAGGGAGGTCTTTTTTCCTAAATTTTCTGCGGAAACAACATACGCGCCGCCTCCGCTCGGGTATTCTTCGATGATCTGCGAATATGAAACCACCAAAACCATTAAAAGTACCAAAATGGGAATTGCGATTACACCGAGATATGGAATGGCCGCAAAGCCCAATATTGGCACGAGCACGAGCAGTATCTCCTCGATGGCGTATGCCACGGAGGATACCGCGTCGCTCGCCATAATGGGAACTCCCCAAAATGTAGAGAGCTTTTCGTGCGAAAGTTCGTTGTTTTTAAGCGGTCGCCCCAAAAGGAGCTGTTTTATACTCATAATGACCTTCCATACATACTAAGCACAACATGCGCAAAAGTTATGTGCCCACAGGGCGAAATGAGCATTTTTTACGCATACAATTCGCCATTTGTGGACACGACAACTATCATAACAGGAAAATACATATTGTCAAGGAGAATTTTCGCCTAATTCCGCGCCGCGTAGCACGGATGTAAAAACGCGCGTCAAACAGCCGTCCACAACTGTATTTATGCTTCATAAAGGCGGGATTTATGCGCATGAATACCTGTAAGCTTTTACGAACCGCCGCGCTTACAAGCGCGGCGGCTTTTAAAAACCCTGTATGATTTACCTTTTTAAATAATTTACATGTTCGCTTTTTGCCATCATGCTCAAACAGCAAAATTACGCGTCCATGCGCTTGTAGGATTTATCGCGAGGACGGTCCTCCGGCCTGATCCGATTTTTCTGCCGAAGGTTCACGGCGTTTTGCCGTCGCATGGCGGCACGGTTCTCTTTGGTGAGCGCACGATAGTTTTCGTAACGCGTTTTATCCAAATTTCCGCTTATAAGTGCGGCTCTTACAGCACAGCCAGGCTCCGAGGTATGCGTACAGTCGGAAAAGCGGCACTTCTTAGCATATGCCTCAATCTCTGAAAATGTTGTATCAATCCCCTCATCCGCACCCAATATCCCGAGTTCGCGCATCCCCGGCGTATCTATGACCATCGCGCCTGAGGGTAACATGCACAGCTCCCGATGGGTGGTGGTGTGCCTTCCGCGCGCATCATCCTCGCGTACCTCGCCCACTTCAAGCATATCAAAACCCATGAGCGCGTTGACGAGGCTCGATTTGCCAACGCCGGACGAGCCCAAAAAAGCGAGCGTATTACGAGGCTTCAAAAACGATCGAAATGCCTCCATGCCCTCACCCGTATAAACGCTTAACGCAAACACCTCGGCACCGGGTGCAATACGCATGACCTCAGAAAGGTACATGCTCTTTTGCGCCGTCAAATCGGCTTTGGTGAGCAACACAACAGGCGTTGCTCCGCTCGCCCATGTGAGCGCCATATAGCGCTCGAGCCTTCGCGCGTTATAGTTTTGGTTGAGTGACATCACGATGCACACATAATCAAAATTGGCGGCGATTACCTGTTCTACGCTTATGCGCCCATACCCCGCCTTGTGCCCTCCAAGGTCGCTCCTCGAAAACATCGTTTTGCGCTCCAGCGTTTTCACGATGAGACTCTCCCCTGCCGGATTGTAACTTAAAAGCACAAAATCACCCACAGTGGGAAACGCAACACTCTCAGCTCCTCGAAAATAGTCTCCGCTTTTAGGGCGTGCACGCAAAACACCCTTTTCGCAAACTGCCTCAAACTGTTCGCGGTGCGCGCATACGATGCGGCCAATCATCAGTTCTTGCCTTTCAGATTCCGTACCGGCGATTTCACCGGTATAACCCCAGTCCCTTATATCGGACATATTTTATTCTCCTTATATTACGCTGATGTTCTTAAAGCAGGAGCATAGCAAAAGGACGCGGCCTGCCGCGTCCTAATAATAATCAACACGTTAGGTTGTTTGATGCGCCGCGCATCCGCGCGCCGCGGCTATTCTTTTAACCTGCCTGCGACCTCAATTGAACCGACATCAAACATACCTCCTTGGTGGTGTCATTTATATGGTAGGCTCCATGCTGCATTCTATTATAACGCACAGCCTGCCAAAAACTTTCGTCCAAAATTTACTTTACCATAGTTTCTCATTTTACGGAAGCGGAGTAAATGTATTTAACCAAATTTTCTTATTTTTGAATGCGCGGGATATATGCTCCATAGCCTTCGCCCTCCATATCCTTTAAGGGCACGAAGCGCACCGCAGCGCTGTTGATGCAGTAACGCAAGCCTCCCATATCGGCGGGGCCGTCTTCAAACACATGGCCGAGATGGGAATTGCCGGATGCACTTTTCACCTCGGTGCGGATACGGCCAAAGGAAATATCCTCGTTTTCCTTCACGCGACCTTCCTCTACGGGTTTTGAAAAGCTCGGCCATCCGCAGCTTGATTCAAACTTGTCGCTCGATAAGAAAAGCGGCTCGCCCGTAACAATATCCACATAAATACCGTCGCTGAACTCGTCGTAATACTCGTTTCGAAATGGCGGCTCGGTATCAGAAAGCTGTGTCACGCGGTACTGCATGGGTGTGAGCTTCTTTTTAAGCTCCTCCGGACCGGGTTTTGTATATTCCTTTTTTTGAAGCTGCGGCTGGTCGTAGAGTGAGCTGAAATCAACATGGCAGTAACCGTTTGGGTTTTTTTCCAAATAGTCCTGGTGGTATTCCTCTGCGTTATAAAAGCCCAATAGCTTCTGCACCTCAGTCACGACTGGCTCAGCGCGCTTCGCCTTTTCTCTTTCTACAGCCTCTTCGATAACATTTAAATCGGCCGTGTCCTCATAATAGATGCCCGTACGGTACTGCGTGCCGATATCCCCGCCCTGCCGGTTTAAAAGCGTTGAATCGATGATACTAAAAAAGCGCGTGAGCAGGCTCTCAAGCGTGACGCGCGCGGGATCATATTCCACGCGCACCGTCTCAGCGTGGCCGGTTTGATTGATTTCTTTATATTTGGGGTTCTCTGTGAAGCCGTTACAATAACCCGCCACGGTGGATTTCACCCCGTAAACATGCGAAAAATAAGCTTCCACTCCCCAGAAGCAGCCGCCAGCCAAGTAGATGACGCGCGTTTTTGCGTCGTTATAATCAATACCGTTGTTAGGGTTCTTTGGCAAGGAAAATGTCATACAGGAACCTCCAGAATAATCATCTTGGTGTACTTTTGCTTTCATTTTATAATTTCTGCATCTAGAAGGCAAACTATTTGCAACATCGCTGTTTTGGAGAGCGGATTCGATTGACAAGCTTCCAATATTTGCTATGCTCAAGATAGATAAACCAATATTTCATCCATTGAAAGGAGTTCTTTATATGACGAACAACTATAGAATTGCAAATATCGAGGCGATCGAAATACTCGATTCGCGCGGCAACCCAACCGTTGAAACGGTAGTGACACTTGAAAACGGCGTATCAGGTGTTGGCGCTGTTCCAAGCGGTGCGTCCACCGGCACATTTGAGGCTGTGGAGCTTCGCGACGGCGGTGCACGCTACAACGGAAAAGGCGTTACCCGCGCAGTCAACAATGTAAATACGCGCCTGTTGGAAGCGGTGCGCGGTTTGGATGCACGCGATACAGCGCGCATAGACAGCGCACTCATCGCGGCCGACGGTACCGATAACAAGGGGGAGTTTGGCGCAAACGCCATCCTCTCCGTTTCTCTCGCATCAGCCATAGCCGCATCGAACGCACTCCATTTACCCTTATTCCGCTTCTTAGGCGGCACTGCAGCCAACACGCTCCCCGTGCCGATGATGAACATCATCAACGGCGGCGCGCATGCCTCCAATAACGTAGACATTCAAGAGTTTATGATCATGCCTACCGGCGCTTCCTCCTTTGCAGAGGGCTTAAGGAAATCTGCCGAGGTATTCCATAAACTCGGTTCCATATTAAAAAGCCGAGGCTTGAGCACGGGTGTAGGTGACGAGGGCGGTTATGCTCCCAATCTCAAAGCAGACGAGGAAGCCATCGAGCTCATCCTTGAAGCCATCGAAAAGGCAGGCTATAAACCGCAGGAGGATTTTGTGCTCGCGCTTGACGCCGCAGCAACCGAATGGGTGCAAGAGGACGGGAGCTATCTTCTTCCCAAACAAAAAAAATCGTATACGCCCGATGAGCTCATAGGCCGTTGGGCAGAGCTTGCGGGTAAATACCCCATTCGCTCCATTGAAGACGCGCTCGGCGAGGAGGATTGGGAAAACTGGCCGCGC
>JAEWZS010000096.1 GCA_023458355.1 Bacillota bacterium | reverse complement strand
GGAATCCTTAAACAGCACAAGCCGCTTTCCTAATCCCGCATCGGTCTTAATTTTCGCAGCCGATTGCATGGTGCCTAAGAAATACGAGTATTGATCCTTTCTCTCAAGCCATTCCGGGAAATAAATGTCCGTTTCCTCGCTCCACGTAAGGTCGCTAAGTAATATGGAGAGCCTGCCGTCTGCTAAAGGCGCCTCTATAGTATCCGGCGTATAGAACGGCAGGCCGGATTTCGAATGGAGGGTGCCTAAAAACGATTCGGATACGGTTTGTACTTGAAACTCCTCCCACGTGCGATGAACAAGCCCCATCTGCTTTGCCGCTTCAACATACGTGAGGTATGCACCGTAGGTTGTCCAATGATGGTCTGTCCTATAATACACGCCCGCAGCCTTGTTCTTTAAAAGCGTTTCCGCAACAAGAATACTATTTGCAGCGCCTTTAATCGCTAAGTATGTTTCATCGATATAGGAAAGCTCATCGGTCACGGGCGTATTTTTCGGCAGTCCCTCCTTATAAATTGACGCAGCCGACGGTGCAAGAAGAACATACGTGGGTATACCTGACTTTTTAGCAAACGCCATCACACCCTCGATGTTTTTTATAAGCGCCTCGTTTGGCGTTTCTATAATGGGGAAAAGCCGTCCGCATCCGATTCGTATGCCGTTGTTTTCGGTTTTTCCCATGGCGATTTCACACGCGGCTTTTACATGCACGAATGTGTCGCGAAAAGCAAAATGGTCGCTCATATACACTTCCCATGCCTTCATATAGCTGCCGTCTATTAACTTTTGAATGGTAAAACCGGGTACTAAAGCAAGATTTCGGTTTTCAAGCTCCGAGAAACTCTTCTTGGGCAAAAGCAAACTCAGCACCAAAAGTATCCCCCACAGCGCGAAAAAGACAGTTAAAAAACATCTTTGCATTTTCATAAGCAACTCCTAAAATCGAAAGTACAAAAACGGGTTGTAAGTGCTGTTTACAAGATACGCGACTGTCACAAAAAACAGCGTTAAATACCCTACTATAGAAAGCGCATTTGCGGCTTTGATGCGCTTGAAGCGCTCCGAAATTCTTTTAAAAAACGGCGTGCAGCAAAGTGCTGATACAACAAAGAGAAACGCATAGTTTTTTAAATAGTAAAGTGCAGACGCATTCATTACCGGTGTACCGACGCCGAACATGCGGGCAAAATAGGTACCCATTATACCCATATCCTCAAAACTGAAAAGCACCCAACCGATGAGCACAAAAAAGCAGGTATATAAACGCGAAACAACAGAAGGCGCTTTTGTAAGCGGCTTTAGAAGAAGGAATTTTTCCAGGGCGAGCAAAACACCGAAATAGATGCCCCACAGCAGAAAATTCCACGATGCGCCGTGCCAAAATCCTGTAAGCCCCCAAACGATGAGAATGTTTCTAAGCATCACCCATTTCCCTTTTCGGTTACCGCCAAGCGGTATGTACACATAATCGCGGAACCATGCGCTAAGCGTCATATGCCATCTGCGCCAAAACTCGGTTATGCTTTTTGAGATATAAGGATAATTAAAATTCTCATCGAAATACATACCCAAAATGCGGGCAATGCCGATGGCCATGTCCGAATAACCGGAGAAATCAAAATAGATTTGGAAGGCGAACGCTATAATCCCCATCCAAGAAAACAGCCCGGAAGCATCGGAGGCGTTTGCGTTTTGCGCCGCCTCCCAAAGAAGCCCTATATTATTGGCGAGGAGCACCTTTTTCCCGAGGCCGATTAGAAAGCGCTTTAAGCCCAAGACCGCATTGTCCAACCGAAGCGGCCTGATTTCAAGCTCGTTTTCAACCGTCACATAGCGAACGATCGGCCCGGCGATGATCTGCGGAAACAGCGTTGTATAGGTAAGGTAGTTATAATAGCTTGGCTCGCTTTTTGTGGTTTCTCTCTTTACATCCGTTATGTAGGAGATGGACTGAAATGTGTTGAAGGAGACACCTATGGGGAGCGCTATCATAATTAGAGGTATATCGAGTCCGAAAAGCAGATTGATATTCCCCAAAAAGAAATCCGCATACTTAAAAAATAAAAGCACGCCAAGGTTTGCAAAAACGTCGATTAGCCAGAAGAGCTTCACCTTCTTACTATCCCGCCTGTACTTATCTATAGCCCTGCCGCAAAAATAATCCACGAGCGAAAGAATAAGCATCACAAAAAGAAAGCGTACTTCTCCCCACGCGTAAAACGTTAGGCTCGCAAGAAGCAGCACAAGGTTTTTAAGCCTTTTCGGCGCAATAAAATACAGCAACAAAAGCGCCGGAAAAAAATAAAACAAAAATACGATGCTGCTGAAAACCATGTTTTTCTCCCTGAGAAACTATCCTATCATGGTATGGGATAAAAAGTCTTTGCCTATCCAACGACGAAAGCGCACCTTATGTTCCACAAAAAAAGCGCGAGCCCGAAAGCCCGCGCAAGGAAGATTCTTTAGTTTTGTCCGAGCATCAGCCGGATAATCTTTTTATCCGTCTCCCGCATGCCCTCGCGCGCAAGCTCGCCCACGTTTTTGATGGTGCTCTCAACACCCTTTGTTACGATTCCGTCGCCGTCAAAAAACTCGCTGCCGCGCATGTACATATACATGCCCAAAAGCCCCGCCTCCACGGAGGATACGATTTTTGCTGCGCAGCTCGCCTTTGCCCCGTCGCAGATGACGCCCGAATTGATTGCGAGCGCATTTACCACCGTATGCGCGACCTCCCTTTGCCGCCCGCCGTGCAGGTACATAATTCCCGCACCTGCTCCGCAGCCTGCGCTTATTGCGCCGCAGTAAGCCGAAAGCCTCCCAATACCCGTTTTTAAATGGATGGTAACGAGGTTGGATACAAGAAGTGCACGAAGGAGCGAATCTTTATCTTTTTTCAAATCCTTCGCATAGACGATTACCGGCACCGAAGCCGTTATCCCCTGGTTGCCGCTGCCGGAGTTAATGACCACGGGGAGCTCGCAGCCGCTCATACGCGCATCGGATCCCGCTGCGGCCATTGCCTTTGCGCGGTCAGCTACACCCGAGCCAAACGACGCGAGCATGATTTTACCTATTCCCGCGCCGTATTCACCGTTTATACCCTCCTCGGCAATAGCGGTGTTCAAAGCGATTTGCTTTTCCAATACATCTCGTACGTCGTTAAGATTTGCAATGTCAGCAAAGCGCACGATGTCTTCCACATTTAAGAGTGCTCTATCGGTGAGCGGTACAGATTCACTATCGGAAGCTTCACGGCAAACCAAAGCTTCTCCGTCTTTTTCGATGCGGACGATGTCGGTATGCCGGCCTGTGATGTGTACCAGGGAGGAATGTTCGCCGCAAAACGCTCGTATTTCAATATCGAATACACAGCCTCGGTCGCTTTCCTCTACCGTTAGCCTGGCAGTTTCAAGATAGTCCGTAATCTCTTGAAGCTGATCGGACGAAACATTAGAAAGCACTTCGAGGTTTTCTTTCGCGCGCCCTGCGACAGCCCCCGCCGCCGCTGCCGCCTCGATTCCCTTGAGCCCGCCCGGATGCGGTACAATCACGCTTTTCACGTTTTTTACGATGTTGCCACTCACATAGATTTTCATGCTCTCGGGCAAAGCACCAAGAACCTCGCGTGCGACGGCTGCCGCGTAAGCGATGGCGATAGGCTCTGTACACCCCATGGCGGTAAGAAGCTCCTCATGGAGAATGTCCACATAAGCATTGTAAAGCAACGGTTCCATATTGTCCTCGATTTAAAATAGTAAGTTAATACCGAAAGCAGGCGCACTTGTGCGCCTTCACTTCGCTTCGCTACACTTGTAGGGGGCGGCGTCCTCGACGCCCCGAATAATTACATGGCGGTTTGTGCGTTTATGCGGGCGGATACTATCCGCCCCTAACGGGGATTATTAAGGGGCCACAGTCCCTTAATTTCTTTCCGGCTTTGACGACATGTGCGTCCGGCGAAGCCGGAGCCTTTCAGGCCAAGGCCTGCGGCCTTGCGTGCGTCAAAACGGATGAAAACCGAAGGTTTTAGTACCTATCACGGTTTGCCGCCCGCAACCTTAATTGTCGCCGCAGGCGACATCAGTAGTACCCGAAGGGTGGAAATGCAAAGCATTTTAGGCAAACCGTGAAAAACCCGCCCACAGGCGCTTTCGCGCATGTGACGGAACGGCACATGCGCGACCATTATTGCGCCATCGCCTGCTGCCACCTAAGCGACTGCATGTAATAGTCCATATATTTTTCCGGCTTGGGGCGGAGATAGTCGCATTTGCTTTCCAGTACCGACCAATCCGCGCGCTCGATGCCGATGACTGTATCAATTTGGCAGCGAAGGTTGCCCTCTATTCCCATGAGCGCATCGCGCACCTCATCGGAGATAGGCAGGCCTGTAAGCGCCTTATCCATGGATGTGTTTAAAAGTGAATCCAGCGAGGAAAACATGCCCGCGATGAAATAATCCGACTCACTGCAGTTTCCAAGTTCATTGGCGATAAGCGAGAGCATTTTGGCACGAACAATAGAGTTTTTGATGAGCTCCGCATTTTCAGGCCTCTGTACACCGCGCAGCATCATCAACTGCACCCAGCGTCGCACCTCGTCGGTGCCGATTTGCACGAGCATGCCCTTTACCGAATTGATGCGGGTGCTAGATCCATAGTAAACGGAATTCGCCATTTTCAATAGCTTGTAGGAAAGCCCTACATCGCGTTGGATGCCCTCCATGACGGTGCGGTAATCCGGTTCCTTTCGCCCAAGCTCGTTAAAAATCATGATGAGGTTAGCGTTAAGCGAGTCAATATCCGTGGCATTTTTCATCATGGGCCGGCTGAAGAAATAGCCTTGGAAAAGTTGAAAGCCGAGCTCGCGTGCATATTGAAACTCCTCTTGGGTTTCCACCTTTTCCGCAAGGAATTCGATACGGGGGTAGCGTTTAATCATCTCGGCCATATGTACGGAGTTTCCGTCATGAATACTCGGGAACTCTATTTTAATAACACTCGCTGTTTGGATGAGCTTTTCGTATCGATCGGTGTCTTTTTCAAGTACAAAATCGTCGAGCGCAATCGTGTAGCCGCTTTGCTTCAACTTCGTGCAAGCTTCAATTACGTCGTCGGTCGGTTGCACGTGCTCTAATATTTCTATAATCACTTTATCCTTAGGGAGCATGTATACGATTTCGTCAAGAAGAAGATTCTCGGAAAAATTAATGAAAGCACGCGTATTGTCCACAATTTCGCTCAAGCCAAACACGAGGAACGTGTTATTGATAAGCGATACGGTCGCTTCATCATCGTTGGTACCCTCGTAAAAATTGTTCTGGGTTTTGCGGTACAGCAGTTCGTAACCGTAGACACGCATCTGGCGGTTGAAGATCGGCTGTCTGGCGATGTATACATCCATACGCTTTCCCCTTGCCGTTCGCCTGTGCTTTAGAAAAAACTTACTTACACGAGCACTTTATTCAACCATAATTCTACAAATATTGACACGTATATCTTAATTCAAATCAGCGGTAGAATTCAAGTCTTTTATAGTATCATGTGCTACAATGGAACCGATACGAAAGAAGGGAAATGAAGAATGCACCGTGAGCCAAAACACAACAAGGATTTAGGCGCGTACAGTTTACCCGAAGGTTTCTCTACGGCGCTTGTAAGCTGGTATGAGGTGAACGCGCGCGAGCTTTTATGGCGGCGTGACCGCGACCCTTACCGCGTATGGCTCAGCGAGATTATGCTCCAGCAGACGCGTGTGGAGGCCGTTAAAGCCTATTATGAGCGCTTTCTCAAACGGTGTCCTGACATTTATTCGCTTGCGCAGTGCAGCGACGACGAACTCATGAAGCTTTGGGAAGGCCTTGGCTACTACTCGCGCGCGCGGAGGCTCAAAGAAACGGCTGTCCTAATCGTATCGCAAGGGGGCCGCTTCCCTACTACACTTAAAGGGCTTCTCGCTCTACCTGGTATAGGTCCGTATACGGCCGGCGCGATTGCCTCCATTTGCTTTAACCTTCCTACACCCGCCGTGGACGGAAACGTGCTCAGGGTTGTTTCACGCGTCGCAAA
>JAEWZS010000095.1 GCA_023458355.1 Bacillota bacterium | reverse complement strand
CGGTTTGCTGCAAACATCTGCGCTTCGTAAACAAAATCAGACGCTGTGCGAAGTCCGCGTATCAAGGCTTTCGCGCCACAAGTACGGGCAAATTCCACCAATAACCCATCAAACGCGAGCACCTCTACATTTTGGATGCCCTCGGAGTCGCATACGGCCTTCACAAAGGTTTTACGTTCTTCTAAAGAAAACGCATGCCGCTTCATCGAATTGTTGAGCACGCCTACATAGACCTTATCGTAGAGCAATGCACTTCGAGCAAGGATATCCAAATGTCCCAATGTGAAGGGGTCAAAGCTGCCCGGATAAACGACAACCCTCATCAGGAGCCCTCCCCCACAAAAAGGATACAGCTACATCGCCGTAACGACGATTGTCACGCAGATAAAAGCCCTGCACGGGCATCGGCGGTGCTTTGGGCGAATGCTCGGTAACAATCGTAAAGCCATCGTTCAAAAGCCCATAGGACAGCATGTCCCCCATTGTTTTCTCCAAAATCATTGCGCCGTAAGGCGGGTCAAGAAACACGACATCGAAGCGATAACCTTCCTGCACCGCTCTTTTCAATAAGACGGAAGAATCGAGCGAATAAATCGCCGAAACCTCATCAAACTTAAGCGTATCGACATTGCGGTGTACGACCTCGGCACTCTCACGCGCTTGATCATTAAACACACAAAACTTTGCACCGCGAGAAAGCGCTTCGAGCCCAAGGCCACCCGAGCCTGCAAACAGGTCAAGCACGGTCTTCCCTTCCAATTCAAATTGGAGGATGCCGAATACCGATTCCTTAACTCGGTCGAGCGTGGGGCGCGTATTTAGGCCCTTCGGTGCAAGAAGCGGCATACCTTTTCTGATACCGGCGATGATGCGCACTAATGTCCTCCTGCGCAGTAAACACAAAACCCATCTGTGTTACCGCAAGTATTGTAGCATTTTCGCCGTGGTTTCTACAAGGAAAAATGGCATTTATTCACAATAAATCCATTTGCTCACGACTTAAAACTCGCTATGTACCTTAACGCCATTAATGAATGTAAGAACACAGCGGCTTCTGAAATCAAGCGGGTGACCACTGAACACCGCGATGTCAGCGTCCTTCCCCACCTCCAGACTGCCTACGCGGTCGTCGATGCCGACGACGCGCGCGGCATTGATTGTGATGGATTTGAGAGCAACATCTTCCGGCAGGCCCTCACGCACTGCAAGCGCGGCACATACGGGCAAATACTGCTCGGGGATAACGGGGTGATCGGTCATCATGGCGAACTCGATGCCGTTATCGTATAGTGTCTTAGGTGCTTTGAAGCTGAGGTTTTTCAACTCCACCTTGCTTCTGTCGCTTAAAAGCGGTCCTACAATCACACCCATGCCCTGCTCTTGAACGGACTTTTTAATTAGGTCCGGTATCATATAGCCTTCGGTGCAATGCTCGATGGAAAAGCGGATGTTAAACTCCTTGGCGATACGGATGGCTGTAAGGATGTCGTCGGAGCGATGCGCGTGTATCTTCATGGGAAGCTCACGCTTTAATACTTTTACGAGTGCCTCTTTGCCGAGATCTCTTTCGGGAAGCTTGGAACGGTCTTCCCCGGCGTCTTCAATTTTTTGCATGTATTCGGAAGCTGACGCAAGCGCTTTACGTAGGATTGCAGCTGTTGCCATGCGCGTTTTTGGCGTTGTTTTTTGCGCTTTGTATACCCGCTTTGGGTTTTCACCGAATGCCGCTTTCATGGCGACCGGGTACCGCAAAATCATACTTTCCATGCTGTCGCCGTAAGTTTTCATGGCAACGAACTGCCCGCCGATCACGTTGGCACTGCCGGGACCCGTAACGCAGGTAGTTACACCGGCTTCATAAGCCTCCTGAAAACAGCGGTCATAAGGGTTGATAGCATCAATGGCACGAAGCTCAGGTGTTACGGGGTTGCTTGTTTCATTGCCGTCCTCGCCTTCCTCGCGGATACCGTCCTCCCACATGCCTATATGGCAATGCGCGTCTACAAACCCCGGGAGTACATAGCGACCGCTAAGCGCAATCTCCTCAGCCCCGGGAAAATTAAGCCCTTCCCCCAAGGCTATAATCTTACCGTTTTCCACAGCGATGTCGCCTGTAAATTCAGTGCCTGCCATCGTCATGACCCTACCGTTTTTTAACACCAGCATTTAGCTACCCCTTTTCCTTTTTGCTAGAATTATAGTGACTTCAATTCATGAAGCGTGCGCCCAATCACTTCGGTTACGTCTCGCGAAAGCAGCATTCGCTCCTTCAATAGCTCCATCGCTTTATCAGCCGATACACCAAGCACATACGCCGCTGCGCATGCCGCTTCAAATGTACCGAGGTCTTGCCCCAAAAACGCAAGTACGATCCCCGTGAGCACGTCCCCGCTGCCGCCCTTAGCAAGCCCTGCATTCCCCGTTTCGTTACGCCGAATGCGCCCGTCCGGTGCTGCGATATAGCTTATTGAACCCTTTAACAGCACCGTGCAGCCCCACTGCCGCGCATACTGCACTGCGATAGCCTCCGGGTCCCCTGTTATACTTGAAATGCTCTTCCCCGTGAGCCGCGACATTTCGCCCGGGTGCGGCGTAAGCACCGTGTTTTCGTGCAGCGATTTGGGAAAGTCTTCCTCACGGGAAAGCGCGTTGAGGCCGTCCGCATCCACGACGATTTTCTTTCCCATCGACAGCGCAGTTAGTGCCGCAGTTATTACGCCTTTTTCACTCCCCATGCCGGGACCTAAAGCAATACATGTGCACGCATTAAGAAAAGAGGTCAATGTGTCAATATCCGGCGTTTCCCAAGCCCCGTCAAGGCCGTTTGCCATAACCTCGGGGAGGGTGTAAAACGCAGGTAAAATACTCTTCGGAACGAGCGCTTTGAGTGTGCCTATTCCGGAGCGAAGCGCCGAGGCTGTGGCCATGACCGCCGCACCGGAAAACCCGGCACTACCAGCAATAATCAGCCCTCTTCCATGGCTGCCCTTGTTGGAGAGAGCATCGCGTTCGCCGATAAATGACTTTACCTCCTCAAAGGTTAAAAGCTCAGCCAAGGAAACCTCCCCGAAAATAGGTGCAATTCAAAATTAGGGCGGTCACCCGCCCCAATGCTGTCCGAATTGACTAATCCTCCAGGATTGCTTGCGCTACGGCAAGCTCTTTGATGTGGGAAATGCTAACATGGACACGCTTGCCGCAAAGCTCGTTCATGCGGTCGAGTGCACCACACGCAAGGTTTGTGTACGGAGCACCCTTCTCATCGTGCAGAATTTCGATATCACGCCATTTGACGCCGCTAAAACCTACTGCGAGCGCTTTGGCAATGGCTTCCTTGGCAGCGAACATTCCCGCAATGGTCTGTGGGTTGAAGTTCATTCGCTCAAAATACTGCTTCTCTTTTTTTGTAAAGATACGTTCCAAAAAACCGGTTCGTTCCGATGCTTTTTGCACCCTCGAAACCTCGATGATATCGATACCGGCACCTATAACCATGAATGAAAACCCATCCTAACTTATTTCCGCTTATCGCGGCAGTCAAAAAAATGGCCGCAGCTTTCTAACATTTTACCATGAAGCGATTATTTGTCAATTCCTACGGCGCTTAGGATCGCATCGATCACTACGCGCACAGCCGCTGTAAGGATAGTAGCAAATGGCACGCCGGCTAATTGCATCGTGGAAAGCCCGAAAAACGTGTCGCCGTCATACGGTGTATGCACGGGGCGTATCGCCATAGCAAGCCCATCATGTGCTATGGAGGCTAGCTTATTAGCTTCCTCTCGTGTGAGTATGGCATTGGTTGCTACAACGCCTATGGTTGTATTCCCCATGGCTGCAAAAACAGCTTGCATCTTCTCTTCGTTCGTTAAAGCCCTACCGTTTATACTTGCACCCATAACAAGCTTGCTTGTATCCGGGTCATAAATCTCACCGAGCGCATTAACAACTGCCAAAGCGCCTACCTTTACACCGCCGCTTAATTCTATACAGCAAGTGCCGATACCTCCCATATTGGCATACTGCGGCCCGTAGAGC
>JAEWZS010000094.1 GCA_023458355.1 Bacillota bacterium | reverse complement strand
TTCAGCCGTTCCATATCTTTCGCGGAATAAACCCGATAACCATTTGTGCTGCGTATGATTTTAACAAGGCCGCTTCGTTCCCAAGTGCGAAGTGTTTCCGATGTGACTTGTAGAGCTTTGGCAGCGTCATGTCGCTTCCATAGAGTAATTCCCGGATTGGAAGACGCATTTAGAATGTTTTCCACAGCGATAATGGCAGATTTTGCGTTTAGGATCTCTCTTTCTATCATCGAGTGGTACTCCCGCGTGGCAGATAGAGCAGCTTCAAAATCGAGCGCGGCGCACAGTTGGACAATATCGACCGCCTTCTTACGCAAACCATTTTGCAGCACCTCAGCTTTCATAGCGCGTCGAACAAGCCTGCATTGTTCAAGCTGTAAATCCGTGTAGATGCGATATCCGTTTTTAAGGCGTTCGGGCTTTGTTAAAAAGCCAATTTCCTCATAAAATCGGACTGTGTTTACATGAATACCAACTTGTTCGGCAATTTGTTTTGTTGTATAGGTCTGCCGCGTCATGATAGAGACCTCTCGTAGATTTTCTCTATAAAACATAACAAAACAAAAGGCGTACTGCAACAGTTCTCTATTTTAGAGTGCCAATAACCTTACTACGTCGAGCCAAGTTATGTAGTTTTAATACCTACATGGTCATAAAGACGAGTGGCTTCCATACAGAGTTCATGAGATAGCTGTAAGCAATCCTTATTTATATTATCCCAAGTATCAAATCGTGTGTGATAGTAAAGCCTCGGAAGCAGGCTTACGCCGCACAAAGCGCAAGCTTGGATACTGTAACGCGAAAACCCTTCTGCATCCGTTGCACCCAACAATAACTTCGAATTTCGAATTTCAACCCCACAGTTCTCACCTGCTTTTATAAGAAGCGCACCAACTGCATTGCTGTTTTTTTGTGTGCCGTTTTGTCCTAACGTAAATACTCGAAGCTGATTAATTTCATGCATTATATCTAAGGCTATAAATATCGTTTCAACGTTTGAAAGTTCCATCCTGTGCCGCTGTGCGTAATTGAGTGCCCCTCTAAGACCTGCTTCTTCTGACCCTGTTATTAAGCAGCACACTTCGGTGCTTTCGCATATGATATTCTTTTCACTCATTTCTTTAAGTACGCTCATTGCAACATAACATGCTGAAAGGTTATCGTTTGCACCATCCACAATCCTGTTCCAGTTGATAAAAAATGCGGCGGCAAGAAAAAAAGGAATGCATGCAACGCTTATTACTCCAATCAATTGCCAACTACCGTCCATGCTAACACTGCCTGCGACAATATAGCGAATAAGCAAAGCAATGCTCGATATCAACACAAACGCCGCACCAATAGACGATCCTGCCAAAACAGGAAAAACGGTTTTTATCTGTCCGTGCAAAATATAGGTCATTTCATAGGCGGCATCCGCATGCCCGCCAAATATAATCCTACGCTTTATCTCACCTTTCGGTGCTCTTCTCGCCATGATATTTATGGAAGTTGCTTTAGGAAACAGGAAATCAAAGATTCGCCTATAGAAAAATGATTCAGTAATATTCAACAACACCGAAAATAGGATTACTGCTGTACCTATAATCGATAGGATAATAGAATTTGCTGTAAGACTCAGCCATATTAGAATTGCCGATACAATATTCAGTAAACCGGATAAAACCATAGAACCCTTGAATGCCTTCGGATGAAGTGAAAAGGCTTCTTCATCCACTTGATCAGCCCAACTGCTTAGTACTTCCTTAAAATACTTCTGGCAATTCTTTTCTGCAATGGAACCGGCAGAGCGGTTTTTATATTTTGAGCAAACATATTTTATGCCATCTGCCATAAATTCAGTGTTACTAATTTGAGATTTATCCAAAAGGAAGCCTCCGCAGTTGATTATATATGTTATTATGCCTTAATTAGTTGTTATTATAAAAAAACAAATTAGGCTTTGCTACATACTTAAAAGTTTTCGCTCCGATTTGCGAAGCGAAAAAAGCTCTTTTGTCAACCGTGACAAAAGAGCTTTTGTAAGTATACTTGCTGCTATTTTTCCAACTGCAACAGCTTAAGAGAAATCGTAAGATTCATCTTGACATCCGGGTTATTAAGATCCTCAGATAATATCTCCGAAATCTTATGGTAGCGGTTTTTGATGGTGTTGTAGTGGATGTACAAACTCCCCGCTGTTTTTTGCAGGTTCCAATCGTTGGTGATGAGATGTTGGAGGGTTTTTAGATATTCGCTGTTGTGGGCAGCATCATACTCTACGAGCTTAAGGATATAGCGGCTTAAAAATTCGGAGACGCAGCTGCTGTCACTTATTTGGGAGAGCAGCCTATATAGCCCCAACTCCTCATAGCAGGTAACGCGCTGCTGCAGCTTGCGCCCGATCTGCTCCGCTGTTTGGGCATCGCGGTAGCTTTCATGAGCATCCTTGAGGCTGCGTTTGTAGGAACCGATGCCCACATGGATGTTTAGCGATTGCTTTTCTTGGGTATAGGGCTTGAGCTGCTGCAGGGTTTGCTGAAGTTCCTTCATAAACCGGGGTAAAGGCATCTTCCCGGGGTCGAGAAGAACAACTAACTGTGTACCCAGCTTGGTCCACATGGATCGAGGATAGAACTGCTTGATTTTATGGGAGAGGAGTGTGTCCAGATCATAGCCGTTGTGCTCCCAAGAGTTTTCATCGCAGCCGATAACGCATGCTATGATTCCGTTTTCAAATGTCCAGCCATAGATACTCTTTCTGGCATTGATCTCCTCCACGGAGGAGAACGTGTTCAGAAGAAGCCCTTGTACAAAAACATCTCGGTGCCTGGTTTCAATCTGCCAGTTGGATATCTTCTTCTGGCTGTCAAGCTTTAAAACCGTGCTGGCGTGCTGTATGGCGGCTTCCGCATGGTTCTGGTTGATGATACCGGCGGGATCAGCCTCGTCCTCTAAAACAACAAGAAAGCCGTAGTTGGTGCCTGAGACCTCAAGAAGGTGGTGGGGATAGAGGCTGAGCGCTTCTTGAAGCGGGATCGGCGCCTGGTCAATGAGCAAGCGTTCATCACTGCGGCTGTCGTAATACTTTTCAAAGAAGGTGTCATAATAGCAGACATCCCGGTTAATCAGTTCGCTAAGATTATGAAGTATCTGATGGGTGGATCCGCCTTGGAGCACCAGTTGTGTAAAGGAACTATGGACTTTTTCGGAATATGCGAGGCGTATGTACTGGGTGTTGACAATCTCAGAATAAACCAAACGGATAATGCCCTCAAAAGCCACATCCACCGGCAGCAGAATTACAGGGAAATTAAGCTTATTGGCCATGTCGATGTAATCCTCGGGAAGTTCCCGTATAAATCGGTTCAGCTTAATACCGATAGCGCTCACACCAATTTTCGCGCAGGCTGTGATGATGTCTTTGAGAATGGAAATGTCATCCCTCATGATATAGGTGTTTGTCAGTAAAAACTCTCCGCCATGGAAGTAAGAATGGCAGTCCGGGGAATCGATTACATTGACTGCAGTAATATCACGGTAGCTTCCACCGGCACCTGCAATCAGCTTGAAGTCTTTAAATTCTGGGGTTTTTAGAAGCTGTTCAATGTTCATAACTGTTTCCTAATTATATGGCTGTTGGTTGAGCGGTTTGATAACTAAACTAATTCTAGCACAAATGTACGAAATTACACATGAAATAAACTGGAAAAAACGCGAAAACATGCAAATAATGAGGATATAAGTATTGGTGATATGTACACGTTGTACAACGGAAGGTAGAAAAAGACTGTCCATTGCGTACATAGTATGCACATTGGAGATTTGCTACACTAATCGTATACACCATAAAAGGATGGTGCATGATATGTACAGAAAGGAGTTGACTGCGTGAAACTTATCAAAAACGCAAAGATCATCACCATGGACACTCAGAGAAGAACTTTTGATTGCGGTGCCATTGCTGTTAATGGGAGCCGCATTGCCGCTATCGGTGAGAGTGCGGAACTTGAAAAGCAGTATGTCGGTGCTGAGATTATAGACGCAAAGGGTATGCTTGTGATTCCCGGACTTATCAATGCCCACACCCATCTCTATCAATGCTTGTACAAGGGTCTTGGTGATGACGCATCATTGTCCGATTGGCTCAAAAAATGCGTTTACCCCATGTCTTTAGCGCTCAGAGGCAAGGACTGCTATGACGCAACCATGCTAACGGCTGTAGAGATGATTAAGGGCGGTTCCACCACCTATGTGGATTGCCACTACATGAACATTGATCTTGAATGCCAAGATTACATTGCTGAAGCCACCAAAGTGAGCGGCTTACGAGGTGTGCTGGGCCGTGCAACCATCGACCATGCACCTGCTCCCGAAGCGCTGCGGGAACCCATCCCTCAGGCAGTTGCCGAATGTGAGCGTGTTATAAAAACCTATCACGGTGCTGCTGATGGACGCCTTGCTGTCCGTGTTGAGGCGCTCAATGAAAAACTGGCCTCCGCGGAGATGCTTAAAGCCATGCGCGGTGTGGCAAACGATAATAAAGTGGGCATCAATATGCACATTGCCGAAGCTGCCGAGCGCGTAAAGGAATGTCAGGAGCGTTTTAATATGACATCCATCGAGTACGCACACAGCCTTGGTATCTTGGGCCATGACGCGCTCTTGGCACACTGCTGCTGGCTCAGTGAGCATGACAAGCAGCTTCTCGCAGAGACCGGCACAAGCGTTGCCCACAATCCCGTAAGCAACCAATATCTTGCCGATGGCGTGGCACCGGTTCCCGAGCTTATGAAGCTTGGTGTCAATGTTACTGCCGGTCCTGACGGCGCTTGCAGCAACAATAACCAGAATATGTTTGACGTTATGAAGTCCGCTGCACTGCTGCATAAGGTCCACTATCTGGATCCTGAGATTATGACGGCGGCTAAGGTCTTTGAGATGGTCACCATCAACGCCGCCAAGGCCATCGGCATGGAGAAGGAAATCGGCTCTTTGGAGGTGGGCAAGTATGCTGACCTCGCGATTATCGATCAAAATCAGCCCTGCATGATACCGTGTTTCAATCCCCTGTCGAACATCGTCTATTCTGCTACCCCTGATGTGGTTAACTCCACGATGGTCCACGGCGAACTGCTGATGCACAACCGAAAGCTCTTGCGCTTTGACGAGGAGGAGGCCTTGGCGAAAGCCCGTACGACCGCCTTCGATTTAGCCCGCAGAGCCGGTTTGGCATGATAAGAAAGCCCATAGATTGGAATAGGCACCAGTGTTGCGTGTGATGAATGTGGGGTTCTTCAACGAAAACAATGTGTGAAAGCTTAGAGGAGAAAAGAAATGGGTCTGTTTAAAAAAGAAAACAAAATTCGTAAAGACACACATCCCTTTACGAACCTCTTTATTATCCTGGTCGCAGTGACCATCTTGGCAAATATCATCCCCGGCGGCGCCTATGAGCGTATTCAAATGGATGGCCGCAATGTGGTTGATCCGAATTCCTTTGCCTTTGCCGCAGAGAAAGTCTACACCGGCGTTTCTACTTTCTTGCTGTCCTTCTTTAATGGTTTTAAGGATGCCGCAAGCTTAATGGCTATGATCTTCTTTGCCGGTGCTGCCTTTGGTGTGGTTACCCGCATAGGCTTGATGGAGACCGCGCTGAAAGCCCTTACCCGCAAGCTCCAGAAGACAAGATTTTATATAATCTCCTTTGTGTTGATGGCCGTCTGGGGTACTATGGTGGCCTTCACCTCCATGTGGGAGTTGGCTATGGTCATGATCCCCGTAGTTGTGCCGCTGGTTCTGGTCCTCGGCTATGACGTGGTCACCGGCGCCGGCATCATCATTTTGGCATCCTGCTGCGGCTTCGCCGCCTCTCTTACCAACCCTCTGTTCACCGCCATTGCTCACAAGATTGCTGAGCTGCCCATATACTCCGGCATGTGGTATCGCGCTATCGTTTTCGTAACGTTGCTGCTGATCAGCTATGCATTCTTGATGAACTATGCCCGTAAGGTCAAAAAGGATCCCAGTAAGGCTATCATTAAGGTCGAGGATACCAGGTTTGAAGCCTACTCTGCAGAAGAATCTCGCTTCACGCCTGCTCTCATTCGCGCCGGTATCACCTTCGTCCTGCTCTTTGCCTTCTTGATCTATGGTACCATCCAACTGAAATTTGACTTCCCCGAGATAGCCGCTACTTTTGCAGCCATGTCCATCATTGTCGGCTTAGTTTATGGTCTTTCTCTCAATGACACTATGCACATGATGGGCGAGGGTATGAAGGACATGTTCTTTGGCGCTATGGTTATGCTTTTTGCCCGTGCTGTCCTTTATGTGATGAACACCGCCGGCATCATCGACACCATCATCTTCTACCTGTCCAAAGTCGTGGTCGGTAAATCCGCTATGGTCAGCGCCGGTATGCTGCCCATAATCCAAGCCATCATCGACTTCTTCATTCCCTCTGGCTCCGGCCAGGCGGTTATCACCATCCCAATCTTGGTGCCCCTGGGCGATATGAGCGGAATTACCCGTCAGACGGTCTGCTTGGCTGCTCAGCTTGGTGACGGCTTAGCAAACTTCATCATGCCCACCGAGGGTACTTTGCTGGGCATATTGCTGGTTGCCGGCATCCCCTACAAGAAGTGGTTTAAATTCTTTGCGCCATTGTGGGGTATTCTTATGTTGACAGTCATCATCTTCGTATGCATTGCCGTTGCAATCAAACTCGGGCCATTTTAATCGAAAAGTAACATGTATAAACTCTTAAAAATCAAGAAAGTGAGGATTTGACTTGGAAGGTTTTGTGAATGTCAAGGGCCATCAGGTCCATTATGTGGAATACGGCAGCGGCAAGCCCGTGTTCAATATCCACGGTTATGAGGTCGACCATCGCATGATGACCGGCGCTCTGGAACCCATATTCGAGAAGAAGGAAGGCTATCGCCGCATCTATGTGGATCTTCCCGGCTTTGGTAAGACTCCCGGCGGCGATCTTAAGAGCACTGACGATTGGCTGAGCATTCTGGATGGCACAATCGATGCGCTTATTGGCAAGGAGGAGAAGTTCCTTCTCACCGGACAGTCCTATGGCTGTTACCTCATGCTGGGTCTTATTGCGCTTCGCGGCGAGCAGATTGACGGCACGCTATTCCTTGTGCCCTGCACCATAGCCAAGCGCGCACCCCGCCAGATCCCCGTGAAGGCCGTTGTTGAGGAGGATCATGAATTCTCCAAGGAGATGACCCCCGAGCAGTATAAGCTATTGGCTCGCTGGTCCTGTGTCATCAACAAGACCACATGGCGTATCTTTGAACGTGACATGAAGCCCGGAATCGATTGCCAGGATGTGGACTATGTTTGCTGGATTGAGAAGAACGGCTACGAGTCTGTTGGCGAGAAGGATTTCTTGAGCATCAAGCACAGCGCGCCCTCCTTATGGGTTGCAGCCCGTCAAGACCATTATGTAGGCTATAAGGATGCCTTCCGCTTTATGGATAACTTTGACCGCGCGACCTATGTCTCTTTGGATGCCGCCGGCCACAATGTCCACTTCGAGAAGGAAGGGATATTCAACCTGTTGGTTGAAGACTGGCTCTATCGCGTCAACCATGTCCAGCCCTTCGTTTATGACAATAATTTCGTAGTATATCCAACCAACGTATAGTTTTCCCTCACAGCAATGAGGCTCGCATCAAAACGTGCCTCTTATAGATAAAATCGAAAACACAAAGCAAGGCGCTCTACGCTATAAATTCGCAGAGCGCCTTGCGCATTATCTTTATGTATTCATCAGCTCAACAGCCTTATGAAATGATTGGCTTCCCTTAATACGTGATCAGCTAAAAGCGGAAGTATCACGGAGCGTATTTTACATGCTTCAATACCCGTTACGCCCGCCGTCTTGAATTCCTTAAATTTTATGGTCTCAGCTAAAGAGTTATTTGCGATAACACTATCCTGCGCAGCGCGGCTGCTTTCAAGAAGTCGTGCATAGTCCATTGCGAAGGAGTTGGCCGTGTTGATAAGCTCCTCTTCTGTTGGATCAAGAAGCCCGCGTATGAACATTGCATGCTCCATCATGATTTGGTTCCAAAATTGCTCGATTTGCCCCATGGCCTGCGGATCGAGGTCCCCGTCTGTCTCAAGCGTATTTACATATTGTCTATACAGCCTTGCCTCGCGAAGGATATGCTCGAGAAGAAGCGGATAGTTCATCGTGAACATGTTGCAGCTTAAAACGCGGGATAATGTTTGCTCCTTAAGCGAGATTAAGCCGTCTATAAGCCGCAGTGCCGTTTGGTTAAGTACACGTACCTGCTGCGCAAGCATGGGGTTCCAAACAGTAGAGAGGCCGGGGCGCAAATTTTCTTGACGAGCGGTAATGCTCTCGTTGATGCTGATGCCGGTAAAGTGCTGCGTCTGCCGCTCCGCTAATGCGGTAAACTCTGTAACAACCTCGCCGGAACGTAGAACTTCCTGTCGCACAATGCCATCGGCGAGCATTGTGGCTTGAGAAAGCAACTCTTCAAACCTTTGTTTATAGCGTTCCGCCTCGCGCATAAAGGCGGCGTTTGCAGGCGTATAGGCTGCCATGAGAAACAATGAATGCTCCTTCATGATGCGGGCGAAAAACAAATGCAGCTCGAGAGAGAAAATAATGTACCGTTCACTTAATAGCATGGGCGCGTCTCCTTTGGCCATTTGGGGCAATGGGTTGCCTATTTTATAACATTCTATGCGGCGCGGCATTCAGGCGTGTTGCTTCATTTCGTACACCGTAAGCTCTGTTACATATAGTAAATTTGCATGTGCACCTTCGCATGAATACCGGTGTATGGACTTTTGTATCAGATCGAATGTACAATAATATTAAGCACCAGTTCATACATGGTAAAGCACCGGTCTTTTTAACTATTACAATTCGCATACGGAGGAAATATGAAGCTCATCAAAAATGCGGACGTTTATATGCCCGAGCATCTCGGCATGCGCGATATACTTATCGAGGGCGATAAATTATTTAAAATTCTGCCAGCCATACAAGGTTATGAGGAGCTTGATGGGGTAGAAGTGTTCGATGCCAACGGCGCTGTTACCGTACCCGGCTATATGGATTTGCATATTCACATCACAGGCGGTGGCGGTGAGCAAGGGCCTGCATCGCGCGTACCGGAAATACCGCTTACTGAACTTACTAAAAACGGTGTAACAACCGTTATAGGACTTTTGGGTACCGATGGTATTAGCCGAAGCCTTGAGAACCTACTTTTTAAATGCCGTGCGCTCAATGAAGAGGGCGTTACATGCTACATGCTGACAGGTTCGTACCAATACCCGTCCGTCACGATAACCGGAAGCGTCATAAACGATATTGCGCTCATCGATCGCGTCGTCGGTGTAAAAGTGGCACTTAATGACCACAGAAGCTCCAATATAACGGTGCAGGAGCTTATACGTCTTGGCAGCGACGCGCGCTTAGGCGGCATGCTCTCCGGCAAGCCCGGGGTTGTTACAATCCACATGGGCAACGGCAAAGAGTGCTTCAGCCGTTTGTTTGAGGCTGTTGAGCAGTCCGATTTGCCCATCAAAACTTATTTCCCAACCCATGTAGGCCGCTCGCGCGAGATGATAAAAGACGCTGCGCGCTTTACTATGATGGGAGGTCGCGTAGACTTTACAGCAGGCAGGGTAGGAGGCACATTTACGTTGATGCGCGAGGCCATCGAAAGCTTTGGTGCGAATCCTCGTTGCATGACCATCTCGAGCGACGCTTTTGGCAGTATGCCCGTTTTTGACAAAAACGGTGTATGCACCGGCATAACATATACTTCTCCTTATATACTGCACGAAGAGATTAAGAACGCCGTAAGAAACAATGTATTTACGCTTGAGGAGGCACTTTGTTTTCTGACCCGAAATACTGCACAAGTGATTGGCCTTGAAGGCGTAAAGGGTGAACTAAAGGAGGGTATGGATGCAGACATAATCATTTACCATAAAGACCTTTCCATCCGCGATGTGTTTGCCCGAGGGAAACTTATGGTGAAAAACGGAAATCCGTTAGTTAAAGGAAGGTTTGAGGCGTAAAGGGAGAACATTCATGCTATAGAGGGGGACTGTTATGTTAGGGGCAATTATCGGCGATATAGTAGGCTCTCGTTTTGAATTCAAAAACCATAGGAGCAAGAACTTTGACCTATTTGGCGAAGGCTGTTTTGCCACGGATGACAGCATAATGACACTGGCAGTCGCCAAAGCAATTATGGAGGCAGATAAGTGTAAAGCCCCGAATGTTTCATGGGGGGATAGTGCCTTTTGTGCACTGCTTAGCGAACTGACCGTCAAGTATATGCAGCAGATCGGGCAAAAGCACCCGGACTGCGGGTTTGGCGGCATGTTTTTTAGATGGGTGTTCAGCGGCGACCCTAAGCCTTACAACAGCTTCGGAAACGGTGCTGCCATGCGCATAAGCCCCGTTTCATATATAGCGAGAAGCGAAGAGGAACTAAAACTGCTATCCGAAACGGTGACCGCCGTCACGCATAACCATTATGAAGGAATAAAGGGAGCTTTAGCGACCTCAATTGCCATTTATATGGCCCGAAAAGGTTCTTCAAAAAGTCAAATCCGCGAGCGTATTGAAAGAGAATACTATCCTCTTAATTTTACGATTGACGAAATCCGACCGACTTACCGCTTCAACGAAACCTGTCAGGAAACCGTGCCGCAGTCGATTCAATGCTTTCTTGAATCCACTTCGTTTGAGGATGCCATACGCACGGCTATTTCTCTCGGAGGTGACAGCGATACCGTAGCCGCAATTACAGGAGGCATTGCACAAGCGTATTATGGTATTCCCGATGATATAAAAGAAAAGGCTCTTATCTATTTAGATAAAGAGCTTCGAAGCATTTTTGATGAATGGGAAAGGTATGTGCAAGTTTGATAAAGCGGCGATCTGCGATGAACTACTGCACGAGTGAATGTTATGGGTATGGGCCAAGGATTTTTTTCTCCTATCAGCGGGATAGGATACTAATTAGCTGAGGTAAATATCAGAACTTCATTTAATCTCCATAAAAAGCAGGTATACTATACAAACAGCCTAAGAAAGCGGTATGATTACCGGCTAATCACTAAGGATAAGTTTAGTGCCCAACGGCTTTGCTACAAGGATAAATTTGCGATATGTTTGTCGTACAAATGCAAGTATAGTAAGGAGTTGTTTACGATAACCGCGGAAAGGTCGGTACTCATCGTTGATGATGAAAAGAAAATTTCCGATGTATTGCGATCTTATTTCGAAAAAGCCGGATACAGTGTTGAAACGGCTGAGAGCGGAACGCAAGCGATTGAACTATTTGAACGCCATGCACCTTCGCTGATCGTCTTGGATCTTATGATGCCGGGCATGAGCGGAGAAGAAGTATGTAAAACACTCCGAAAAAAGTCACGCGTGCCAATCATCATGCTGACCGCGAAGTCCGAGGAAGAAAGCATACTTGAAGGGCTTGGGATAGGTGCGGACGATTATGTTACGAAACCGTTCAGCCCCAAACAGGTTCTCGCGCGTGCGGAAGCAGTGCTTCGAAGGGTATCTAAAGAGGCGGTGCCTATCGCTGACGAAATTTCGTATAATAACGGCGAGCTTGTGTTGGACAATCTACGGCACGAAGTTAGAAAAAAAGGTGTGAATGTACAGCTCACACCTAACGAATACCGAATACTAATGACGATGGCCAAGTATCCATCAAAGGCATTTACCCGGGATGAGCTGATCAATTTCGCTTTGGGCAGCGAGTTTGAGGGCTTTGACCGTGTGATTGATACGCACATAAAAAACATTCGGCACAAAATCGAAACTGACCCGAAAGCGCCGCAATATGTTAGAACCATACACGGTGTAGGATATAAGTTTGGCGGTGATATTCTATGAAGCTGAGCTTGCGTGTTAAGCTGACGGCTTCTTTTTTGGTCATAACTTTGTTTTTGACCGCAGCTGTAGGCATTTTAGCTAATCTTTTGCTGGAAAGTCAATTCAGAGGATACGTCATCGATAATCAAAAGAAGAATAATGAAGAGCTTGTTAAGCTTTTACAATCACGGTATGAAAGCTGGGGCGGATGGAGCGAAGGCGGCCTTGAAAGCATTGGGGTAAATATGCTTTCGGAAGGGCTGATGCTTAGGATAAAAGACACAGAAGGAAAAATTCTTTGGGACGCTATGGCGCATAATATGGGCTTTTGCACCGCCATGCTGGAGGATATGGCGAAAAATATGCAAAGGATTAGTCCCGGGTTTGAGGGCGGCTATACGGAGCAAAGCTTTAGTCTGATCTCCGAAGATATCGTTATCGGTAGTGTTGATATAGGTTTTTACGGACCGTATTATTACAGCGACAACGATGTGCAATATTTAAAAACTTTAAATAACCTTTTAATTTGGACGGCGGTGGTATGCGCAATGATTGCGATGCTGCTTGGTGCTGTAATGGCGAAGCATCTCACAACTCCAATTGGGCATGTGATCGCGACTGCGAAAAAAATTGCCAAGGGTGAATATTTAGACCGTATCCGCGAAAAATCCTCTACTACAGAAATTATAGAGCTGACGGGATCAATCAATGCGCTGGCGGATTCGCTGGAGCAGCAAGAGCGATTGAGAAAACGCCTTACAGGTGACGTTGCACATGAGCTTCGTACGCCGCTTGCTACACTGCAAAGCCATCTGGAAGCGATGATAGACGGCGTTTGGGAGCCTGACAAGAATAGATTGATAAGCTGCCATGAAGAAACCGTAAGGTTAAGCAAGTTAACTTTTGATCTTGAGAGGCTTGCAAGGTATGATTCGGAGAATATGCAGCTTCATAAGGAAAAGTTTAATTTAGCCCAACTGATAGGCCGAACCGTAGTGAATTTCGAGAGCGGATTTATGGCAAACGAAGTGAAACTGCAGTATTTTACGGAGCCGCTCGAAATAACAGCGGATGAGGATAAGATAAGCCAAGTACTCGTCAATCTACTCGCCAATGCGCAAAAGTTTACCGGTAAATGCGGCGAAGTCAAAATAACATTAACAAATAAAGGTGATATGGCAGAGATACTAGTCAGCGATACAGGTCAGGGTATTGCGAAAAAGGATATCCCATACATTTTCGAACGGTTCTATCGGGCAGATCAATCCAGAAGTCGTATTACAGGCGGATCGGGGATTGGTCTAACGATCGTAAAAGCTATCGTTCTTGCACATAAAGGAACAATCAGCGTTACAAGCGAACAGGGGAAAGGTACCGTGTTTACGGTTTTATTGCCCATAGAATAGCAAAGTTTAGCCAAAATCCGCATGAGAATTGAACGATAGGACGTATTATTACTTTGAGAATAATATGTCCTTAATTCTATTTAACCGGCATGGTTAGCGTACTAGATTTTTGAATCTACATCATATCTTCACACTGTTTTTTTAAACTACTACAAGCATGAAGCTTATTAGGAGGAACAGCAGTGGCAATATTGTCGAAAAGTTTGAATATCAAAGGCATGACATGTGTTAGCTGCGAAAGCAGGATTGAAAGAAAACTAAAAGCTACAGAGGGAATATTGGATGCAAACATAAGCTATACAAAAGGAACAGGTAATGTATCCTATGATACCGGGATCATTAACCTCGACGAAATTTTAAAAATCATCGGCAGAATGGGTTATTCTGCCGTCGAAGCGACAGCAAAAGCAGTAAATAATAAATCATACAGTAAAACGAACATTACAAAATTAATTGGTATAGGTATTATAATCTTCGCTCTATATATGATTGCCGATCGATTTGGTATTGTGCGTATTTTTAATGCTTTCCCGACAGCAAAGGAGGGCATGGGGTATGGCATGCTGTTTATTATCGGTATATTGACGTCTGTCCATTGTGTTGCTATGTGCGGAGGTATCAATTTATCTCAATGCGTTCCGACAGTGCCTGTTTCTGGATCCGGTAAGTTATCCTCATTAAGACCAAGTCTACTATATAATCTTGGTAGAGTAATTTCCTATACAGTTGTCGGTGCAATTGTAGGAGCGATTGGTTCGGTTGTAAGCTTTTCCGGAACAATGAAAGGAATCGTACAGCTTGCAGCCGGAGTATTCATGGTCATCATGGGCATCAATATGCTGAATATATTTCCTTGGCTTCGTAAGCTTAGCCCGAGAATGCCGAAAGCATTTGCAGGTAAAGTCAATCAGCAAAAGAAAGGCAGAGGACCGCTTGTTGTTGGATTGCTGAATGGCCTTATGCCATGCGGGCCGTTGCAATCTATGCAGCTTTACGCGCTATCAACGGGAAGCGCCTTGGGGGGTGCTGTCTCAATGCTGCTATTCAGTTTAGGTACCGTCCCCTTAATGTTCGGGCTTGGTGCGTTAAGCTCAGTGCTTTCAAAAAAGTTTACAAGCAAGATGATGACGGTCAGCGCATATCTTGTAGTTGTTTTAGGCGTATTTATGTTCACAAACGGAATGAGCCTATCCGGCTTAGATGTATCTTTTCCGACCGGTAAGGCAAACGCTGTAAGTGCGCAAAACGGAAATGTAGCTGTGATAAACAACGGGGTTCAGACAATAACAACACAGCTTACTTCCGGGCGGTATCAACCAATTACGGTTCAAAAAGGTATTCCCGTGAAATGGATCATCAAAGCGGGAGAATATGACCTCAACGGCTGTAACAACAGCATCATTATACCTATGTTGAACAAAGAGATACCACTTAAAGAAGGTGATAACAACATCGAGTTTACGCCGACAGAAAGTGGAACTATGCCATATAGCTGCTGGATGGGAATGATCAGGAGTAAAATAACGGTCGTTGATGATATTAATAACAGTGAGGTGGATGGGAGTGAAGCAGAATCCGAACCCGGATCACCTATTGTGGTAGCACCAAACAGGCCGGGGGATTCTGTTGATTATAAAATACCTCTCGAGAAAATTGCTGTTGCAGAAATAAGTAATGGCAAGCAAACCGTTTCAATTGATATGGATGAAAATGGGTTCTCACCTGCTGTTATCGTTATGCAAGTTGGAATCGAAACGGATTGGATTATTAACGGGGTAAGTATCGGAGCGACTAACAGAAGCCTTGTCTTTCCTAATTATTACACAAGGGCTAATATGCAGCAAGGCGAGAACCTTATAAGACTCGTACCGGAAACGGATTTTGATTTTTCTGCGATTGATTATAGCTTTTATGGCTATGTAAAGGTTGTTGATGATATCGATAATTTTGATATGGATGCAATCAAGCAAGAGCTTGGAGACTACCGGCCTTTAGTTCCCAGTAATTTCGATTATAACCCGGGCTACGGCTACGGAGGCGGTAAATCCGGTGCCCCTTCCTGCCACTGAATTTGGTTGTTGCTTGGATGGAAGAACGTAATAGGTAATTACCCACTGTTGACATGAAGTACTGTAATAGCTTATTATGTTCATGTACCCTAGGGGGGTATAGTATAAGTTGCGGAGGAAGTTGGAATGGAAGATAAGAAAAAGGTACAGAGTGGATGCGAACACTGTGAAAGAATGACTTCACGGGAGCAAAAACTAAAATCCGCACTTTTGACAAGATTAAATCGCGTGGAAGGACAAATTCGCGGAATTAAAGGTATGATTGAAAAGGATAGCTACTGTGACGATGTTCTTCACCAAATATCAGCTGCGCAATCAGCATTAAATTCTGTAAGCAAGCTGGTTTTGGAAACCCATATCAGAGGATGTCTTGTTGAGAAGATTCGCAGCGGAGACGATGAAATTATAGATGAGCTTTTAGGCACGATAGGAAAAATGTTCTGATACTTTCATCAGATTATTATATTAGCGAAGGGATATTCGGTTCATGAATAAGGATACTCTAAAAATAAGCGGCATGACCTGCGCGGCATGTGCGCAAAGAATAGAAAAAGCCGTGAATAAGATAGAAGGCGTATCAAATGCGTCCGTTAACTTTGCAACGGAAAAGTTGTCCGTCGAATATGATGGCGGAAAAGTATCTATGGACAATCTTCGTGAAACCATAGAAAAGGTTGGGTATGGAATACAGGAAGAAATACCTAACAGAAACGTAACGATTCCAATCGGCGGAATGACCTGCGCTGCATGTGCGCAAAGAATTGAAAAGGCTCTTGGAAAAATGGAAGGCGTAGCACACGCTAGCGTCAATTATGCCACGGAAAAAGCAGTCGTTGAGTATAATCCTCAGCAAACGAAACTATCGGCATTAAAAAGTACAATCGAAAAGGCAGGCTATAAGGCGCTCGAAATTGAGAGAAAGGCCGCGGTTGATGAAGATAAAATTCGCAAACAAAAGGAAATAAAAATACTTTGGACCAAATTCATCGTATCTGCTGTTTTTGGGGTTCCGCTTCTATATCTAGCGATGGGTTCTATGATCTGGTGGCTGCCGTTTCCGATTCCCGCGTTCCTCAACCCGATGCAGTATCCATTAACGTACGCTATCGCGCAGATTCTGTTGACGATTCCGATCGTTATAGCCGGAAACAAATTCTACACGGTCGGCTTTAAAGCGCTAATCCAAAGAAGCCCCAATATGGACTCGCTTATCGCAATCGGAACGACTGCCGCAATCGTGTACAGCCTGTATTCCACATACCAGATCACGATCGGCAACTTCGGCGCCGTTGAGGGACTGTATTTTGAAACAGCAGGCGTCATCATCACGCTGATCCTGCTCGGTAAGTCCTTGGAGGCGGTATCGAAAGGCAAAACTTCGGAGGCTATTAAAAAGCTGATGGGACTTGCTCCGAAAACAGCAATCGTCATTCAGGATGGCAAAGAGATTGAACTTCCCATTGACGAAGTGGAGATAGGCGACGTAATCATAGTAAAACCCGGCGATAAAATACCGGTAGACGGCGAAGTGCTCGAAGGGCATACTTCCATCGACGAATCCATGCTGACGGGTGAAAGCATGCCGATCGACAAAAAGGCCGGTGATAAGGTATATGCGGCAAGTATCAACAAAAACGGTTCAATTCGCTTTAAAGCGACAAAAGTTGGCGGGGATACCGCTCTTGCACAAATCATAAAACTGGTGGAGGACGCGCAAGGCTCCAAAGCTCCCATAGCGCAGATGGCGGATATCGTATCAGGTTATTTTGTGCCGATTGTAGTCGCGATTGCCGTACTCGCATTTATCGCATGGATGATCGCCGGACAGTCGCTGATATTCAGCCTGACGATTTTCATATCTGTATTGGTCATCGCATGTCCCTGCGCGCTTGGGCTTGCCACACCAACTGCCATTATGGTCGGTACAGGCAAAGGTGCGGAACATGGCATCCTTAT
>JAEWZS010000093.1 GCA_023458355.1 Bacillota bacterium | reverse complement strand
TCTCGATGCTGTGCTCGACATAACCGCCGACGCGGTGCGCACCGCAGACGAAACGGTAGAGCAAATCGTTCTCCTCGATACACTGCAAAAACACGAACGCATCACCCGTTACAGGCTTATGGGAGATGTTTTTGAAGCCTATGATGAGGAAACAGGATTTTTCACACATGGCTACGCCTACCCGAACAGTCGCGTACATTTGGTGCAGGCGTTTTGCGAGGCAGTGCGCGAGGGTTTTGAGGAGGAAGCACGCGGTTATTTGACAGACGGGCTCAACGCAGATTTTTCTTTTGTCGAAATAAAAGAATTCCTGGGAAATTTTGCGTCGGTTCGCCCGCCGGTTTCAGACAGGAGCGGGCGTTACATGGGCCTTATTGAAATGGAAGGTGAACGCCTGAGCACGGCGAGATTGTATGAGTTCTCGTTTGAGGGGGAGAAGATATCGGATATTACTGAAGCGTAAGCACGGGCCGCCCGCAGGGCATCCCGCGCTGAACACCATTTGTTTGTAGGGGCTGCCCTGTGGGCCGCCCATGCCGGCCATAAGATATCCCCTGAGAATTTAGATTTTTGTAATGGCCGCCCTGTGGGCGGCCTACTTTTATCTTTCTTTCATTCGGTAGTATAATCTTCGCACTTGGCTCGCCGTATCCCTTGCAGCACCAATAAAACCGCGGCGCACGAAATATTCGTCGCGCCTTAAATCCTCTTCACTATAGGTATCGCCGAGATATTCGCGAAGCATCCCGCAATAGATTTCTTTGCCTTTGAGGGCATTTTCCATATCGATTACCGCACCGATAGGCTCTAATTTCAGCATGTGCGCCGCAAAGGAAACGCAGGTATGCGCGTCTTCAATCCTTTTACGCCTCCCAAACGGTAGGTAAAGCGCATCAATCAGATTATAGATCATATGCTCAGGGTCGTTTAAAAACCTAGCCAGCTCACGGCGGAATTCCGCATATTGCACCCCCGACATCTCTACGGCATGGAGCTTTACCTCCGCGTCGTGCCCGCCATAAAGGTAGTGCGCGGGCGTTTCCGTTAAAAACCCACCCGCAAGCGGTGCGTCTATGTGCAGCCGCGCAAACGAGTACATGGTAAGAAGCGAGCTGTCGAGTGAAAGAGCTACATGGTTGTATCTTCCGCGCATGAATAAGCGGATAATCCTGCCTATACCCGTATAGGTGCGCGACAGCAGCACGTAAACAATGCGTTTTTCCATATATACTCTCCTTTACAAAAAAATCAGTTGTTTAAAACGAGCTTTAAGGCGTGGCGTTCTACCTCGTCGTATGCTTTTTCTATGTCGATGGTTGTGAACTCCCCATTCTCATAAAGCACTTTGCCTTGCACCATGGTTAGGCATACACGCTCTCCCGTGGCGCTATATACAACCGCGCTGTCAGGGCTAAAATAAGGCCGCGTCAGAGGGGAATTAAGGTCAACAAGTATAATGTCCGCCTCCATGCCCAAAGCGATCTTTCCTATCTCTTTCTCCCTTCCTTGTGCAAGTGCACCGTTGACGGTCGCAAACTTCAATGCCTCATAGGCAGATACGGCTGTTGGATTGAGCGTTGTGCCCTTAGAAAGAAGCGCCGAAAGCTTAATTTCTTCGAATAAATCATGCGTGTTGTTGGAACAACAGCCGTCCGTACCCAAGGATACATTTACGCCTTTTTCTATCATCCTCTTTATAGGAGCAATGCCGCTCCCGAGCTTAAGGTTTGAAACGGGGTTGTGTGCACAGCTCACATGATACTTTGCCATGAGCTCCATATCGTTATCGGTAATCCATACGCAGTGGGCGGCGATGGTTTTTACGTCAAACACGCCGTTTTCAGCAAATCTCTGTGCGGGTGTTTTTCCGCTTCTGCTGACGCATTCATCATGCTCCTTTTTGGTCTCTGAAAGGTGCACATGCATATTGAGGCCGTGCTTTTTACCAAGCTCTGTGACATATCGCCAATTCTTGGGCGCGGAGGTATACTCTCCGTGGATGGAAACATCCGCTTTGATCCTGCCGCTGCCTGCACCGTGAAAGTCAGAAATAAGCGCGCGGGTTTCACGCATACTTCGGTCGTTTTCGTAATCGAATTGATCGGGGTCGAGCGCGACAATACCGTTTGAAAGCGACGCCCGGATGCCTACATTTAGAGCAAGTTCCGCCACGGCCAATTGAAAATAATACATATCGCTCACGCTCGTGGTGCCTGTACGAAGCATTTCCGCAAACCCAAGGCGCGCGCCTGCGACCACCGCGCGTTCGTCAAGACGCGCTTCCACAGGGAACACATGGTCATACAACCATTGCTGCAAGGGATAATCGTCCGCGTAGCCTCGCATCACACACATGGCTGTATGCGCGTGCGTATTGATAAGCCCCGGCATAAGCACCTTTTTCGCACAGTCAATCGTACGCTTGGCACTTCCCTCAGGCTTTTCTTCACTTACATAAACGATCTTCCCGTTCTTGACCCCCACAAAGCCGCCGTGTAAAACAGGGCAGCTCTTGTCCATTGTGATTATGTCTGCATTCGTAAAAAGCGTATCGAACATAAATACCCCTTAGGTTTTTCTGCTCAGATTTTTTCCAAAAAGCGTACCATGTGCTTTTCAAACCGCTCTGACGCGGCGTTGGCCGCCTCAATCACCTCTTCGCCCGAAAGCGGCTGATCCAACACCCCCGCTGCCAGGTTCGTGACAAGCGTTACACCTAAAATGCGCATGCCGCAGTGGTTTGCCGCGATGCACTCGGGCACGGTGCTCATGCCCACCGCGTCGCCGCCCAAAATGCGGATGGCACGTATCTCGGCAGGCGTTTCGTACTGCGGACCTGTCATATAGAAATAGTTGCCTTCCGCGACGGTATCGCCGTTTTCCTCGGCGGCCTCGCGGAATAGCCTCTTATACTCGCGGTCGAAGGTGTAGCTCATATCCGGGAAGCGAGGCCCGAATTCTTCGAGGTTTTTCCCCATAAGCGGGTTATCGAGCGTAAATTTAATGTAGTCGTTTATGATCATCAGCTGCCCTGCATGAAAACTAAGATTCACACCGCCCGCTGCATTGGTCACAACGAGGCTTAAAGCACCCAATAGCTTTGCAACCCTTACCGGGTAGGCTACCTCCTCCATGCTGTGACCTTCGTATACATGGAGACGGCCTTGCATTAAAAGCGCGCGCTTGTTGCCGAGCATGCCTGCCACAAAGCGTCCCGCATGGCCTATAGCGGTGCTGGCCTTAAAATGCGGTATTTCAGAATAAGGGATAAGAATCGGGTCCTTTACGGCGTTGGCCAGGCCACCGAGGCCCGAGCCTAATATAAGCAGTACCTCGGGCGAGAAACCATTAAGCTTACCTTGTATGTACTTGGCGCTTTCCTCGTAGTGCTTCATTTCAAACATCGGCTTTCTCCTCCATAATGGCTTTTAGATTTTTCGAAAACGGCGCACGTACAATACCGCGCTCGGTCACGATGGCCGTAATAAGGTTATGATCGGTTACGTCAAACGCCGGGTTATAAGTCTTTACTCCTTCGAGTTTAAAAGGCTTCTCATAGTACAGATGCGTCAGTTCCTCTCCGTCGCGCTCCTCAATTACGATATCCTTGCCTGATTTTGAGCGCATATCGACCGTAGATAAGGGCACGAAAAAGTAAATGGGTATTTTAAAATGCTTGGCGAGCACCGCAACGCCCGCTGTACCTATTTTATTGGCGCAGTCGCCGTTTCTTGCAGCGCGGTCGCAGCCCACAAACACGGCTTGAATTAAGCCTTTTTGCATGAGCGAGCAGGCCATATTGTCGCAAAGAAGCGTTACATCCGCCCCTGCACGGCTTAATTCATACGCGGTGAGCCGTGCACCCTGCAAGAGCGGCCGCGTTTCGTCGGCATATACCCGCAATGGAAAGTTACGCTCTTTGGCCAGGTAAATAGGTCCAAGCGCTGTGCCGTATTCGCTCGTGGCGAGCCAACCGGCGTTGCAATGGGTCAATACGCCATCGTTTTCTTTCAAAAGTGACAACCCGTACTCGGCCATTTTTCGGTTGTTTTCTACATCCTCTTCGCGTATTCTCTCCGCTTCCTCAAGAAGGCTTTGTAAAAACACATGGTCTGGAAGGTTACTAATCTCTTTTGCTTTTCGCTCCATGCGCTCAAGTGCCCATTGAAGGTTCACGGCAGTTGGGCGGGTGCTTAATAACAGCGCCTTTTCCTTTGCCAAATATGCACAGCGATTGCTATGATGTACAGCGCGAAGAGCGCTCAGATAATAGGCATAAGCTGCCGCAATGCCTATGGCGGGTGCACCGCGCACCGCAAGGCGGCGTATGGCGGAGACGATTTCATCGGTTGAATGTAACTCTATAAAACACGTATCATTGGGTAATCGCGTCTGATCGAGCAAAATAAGTGCATCTTTTTTTTCGTTGAGTGCAACGTTTCTCATCAACTGCATCCTTCCAGTTGTTTAGAAACATCATACAATATTTCCGCTCGATTGAAAACCGATGCCGCAAAGTTCAAAATGCCCGCGTTGCGAAAAGCTCTGTTTCATGGCATAATCAAACTGTACTTATTTCCTTAAGGTAAGAAGCGTTTATCCTTGCCTTAGCATCCAATTTAGGAGGCAATTATGAGCACAATTCGCGATTTGTCCCTAGCACCCTTAGGCCTGCAGCGTATCGAATGGGTAAAGGATTTTATGCCCGTATTGCGTACGCTTGAGGCGCGCTTCCGCCGGGAAAAGCCCTTCAACGGTCTTCGTGTTTCTGTCTGCGTACATCTCGAAGCGAAGACCGCTTACCTTGCGCTTCTTCTTCGCGAGGCGGGTGCAACCGTGAGCGTCACCGGCTCCAACCCGCTTTCCACCAAGGACGATGTATGCGCAGCACTTGCATCCTTAGGCATGGATGTACATGCATGGTTTAATGCTACCGAGGACGAGTTCCGTGAGCATATTAGAAAAACACTGGAATTCCACCCGCACATCATCATAGACGACGGCGGTGAGTTTGTATCGATGCTTACAGACGAGCACCCCGAATACGCAGACTGTTTGTTAGGTGGCTGCGAGGAAACGACCACCGGCATCACGCGCCTTCGTGCCCGCGCGGCAAAGGGACTTTTGCCATTCCCCATGCTCGCCGTAAACGACGCCAACTGCAAGCATCTTTTTGACAATCGCCATGGTACCGGCCAGTCCACCTGGGATGCAATCATGTATACAACCAACAATATGGTCACGGGTAAAACGGTTGTGATTGCAGGCTACGGCTTTTGCTCGAGCGGTATCGCCATGCGCGCCAAGGGTCTTGGGGCAAACGTAATCATAACCGAGGTAAACCCCTATCGTGCTTTAGAAGCTGCCATGGACGGATTTCGGGTGATGAAAATGGACGACGCCGCAGCTTTAGGCGACATATTTGTGACCGCCACAGGCTGTAAGGACGTCATCACACGCTGTCATTTTGAAAAGATGAAGCACAATGCGCTCCTCGCCAATGCCGGCCATTTTGACGTGGAGATCAACAAAGAGCACTTGAAGGGTTTAAGCGAGCGCGTGGAAACGCGAAAGCCGTTTATCGACGGATATTTTTTGAGCGACGGCAGGGTATTGAATTTGCTCGCAGACGGCAGGCTCGTCAACATCGTGGCGGGCAACGGCCATCCGGCCGACATCATGGATTTATCCTTTGCCATCCAGGCATTGGGCGCGCGCTATATCGCGCAGCATGGCAAGAGCCTTGCCCCGGGGCTATACAATGTACCTGAGGAAATCGACCATGAGGTTGCCATGTTAAAGCTAAACGCCATGGAGCTTTCGCTCGATACGTTAAGCGAGGAACAGCAGTCCTATATAAACGAGCAAATGTAAAAGCCACCGG
>JAEWZS010000092.1 GCA_023458355.1 Bacillota bacterium | reverse complement strand
ACATGGGGCCTGCCGCAAAATCTGGCAGGCCTTATTTGGCTGTTATTGTTAGGAAAGCAAAGACGAGAACAGTATCACGGCGCAATCGTCACCTATTATGAAAACCGGCCGTGGCTATCAAAAAAAGGCTGCTTTGCGATCGGCATGTTTATTTTTATAGACGGAACTACACAAGAATGCCAGTCAAAAAAGATACTCGTGCACGAATACGGTCACACCGTACAGTCCATTCTATTTGGCCCCCTCTTCTCCCTTTTAATCGGTCTTCCGTCGGTACTTTGGGCAAGAAGGTTCAGCAAAAGACGGTGCGTTTACAAGGAAAGGGGCATAACCTACGGCTCCCGCTACCCGGAACGCGGCGCAAACCGATGGGGCGAGCGTGCTACGGGGGAACAGGCGATAGATTGGTAAAGCAATAAGATGTACGGGGCATTCATATGGCAATGTCTTTCATTTGCGCCATACACACCCTGTTTCTTCCTTCATGCTTAGCGGCATAGGCCGCTTCGTCCGCTAGAACGATTACCTTCTCGTAGTTTCGTATTTGTTCGTTGTCGCAGAAGGCAGCTCCAATACTGACGGTGATGCGATGTCCGTCTACATCTATACTTTGTACTGTAATCCTCAGGCTTTCGGCAACGACTGACATTTCTTTCTCGTCATATCCATAAGCCAGTGCTACGAATTCTTCACCGCCATAGCGATAGAATTGCAGCTTAAAGCTTTGCGCGAATTTCATAAGCGTTTCGCCGAAACAACCCAAGCATCTGTCTCCCGTTGCATGGCCGAAGCTATCGTTAAATTCCTTAAAGTTATCAATATCAAGCATTAAAATTCCGGAGGGCTTTTCTGCGTCCGTTGTTTCAAGATATGCTAGCGTTTCAAACAGCTTGCGGCGATTGAATAACCCTGTCAGCACATCGATTTCTTTTTCGAGGGTTAGCAATCGGCGCGCTTCATAACCTTCCAGTCGAACCTGTACCAGCATATTGCCGAGAAAACCACCAAGGATGGCAAAGCACAGACAATTGAGCAAATCGTCCAGCGCATATTGAGGCTTTAGAAACAACGCCAGCGTTGTATGCACTATAATCCAAAAGGCAGCAAATAGGTTAACGCGGCCGGGTCGGTCAATAAAACTCAGCGGCATGACGCAGAAAACACCCAGCAGAATTGTTGCCCGCATATTGGGTGAATAAATAGTACTCAGATAGATCGTCAATATAAAATGTACGGAAAAGATTATATATAGTCCCAAAAGAGCATGCTTTCTAATTATAGGCAGCCTGAACAGAAAGAACAGAACCAGATAGACAGTAAATGCCAGTAAATAGGCAGGCGCAATGCCTATCATCTCCTTGCTGAAAGGGGTTGCCATCAATGGCAGCAGCATCAGTGCCCAACTCATAAATGTGAGCACGGAAATCATGTTCTCGTTATACTCATTAACGGCTTTTTTGTTATCAGATACAAGCTGTTTGTAGGATTTTCCTTGGCTCCAAAATAGATTCGGCCACTTATCCATACTGTTTCACCCCGGTAGGTATGCTATTAAATTGGTAACGCGCCGTGCAAATTCTATTTGGTTTGATAAAACAATTCAATGGGGATTATAAAGCATTCCGTTGTGTCGGATCGATGGGTGAATACGGGTGGATGCTATCAGCCCCTACTGCCCTCGGGTGCGGATGATATTGCTTTTTGTGCCTCTAGTTTCTCAGAATGTATTCGCTTTTTAGAATTCTCATCATAATAAAGTCGCTGAACTCGCCTTTATAAAAATACCCCTGCTCCTGAATGCCTTCCTTTTTGAAGCCGACTTTCTCGTAGAACTTGAGCGCGGATGTATTGAACCCCACGACCCCAATGGAAATTCTGTTAAACTCCCAATGATAAAACGCAATGTCAAGCATCATCTCAATCGCTTCCGTACCATATCCTTTTCCCTGATCATTGGGATCGGGTATGATAATAGTGAGGTCGGTACAGCGCCATTCGGGGAACATGCGAAGCAAGCCGGCTTCGCCTATGACCCTGCCGGTTTTGTCGGTAATCGTATACCAATCCCTGTCTTTGCTTTCAAGGCATCTATGTATGGCGGCAAGTTCCTGCTCCACTGTGGTACGCTCGGTAAACCCACATTCGGCCATAATCTCAGGTTCATTATACCAGCGCGCAAAAAATGCAGCGTCGCCGTCGATTGGACGCCGCAAAATAACATTTTTCCCTTCGACTTGTTTTTCCATATAGGTTCCCTCACAAAATCGGTATTTGTTTAATCAATCAAACCTTCGTTTTTTGACTGCTCAATAGACCGATTGATTGAATCTTCCAACTCGTTTTCTACAGAATAGTATTTAGCAATTTTAAATAGCTCCACAATGCTTTGGCGCAGTTCATTCGCAAGTGCATCTTTACTGGGTTCTCCGCGTTTTTGCCGTTTTACTCCGGAACTTTCCCAGAGGTTAATTTCTGCCGCTACTTCTCCGCATTCTTCCAACAAGCGGGTTGCCATTTGAAATGGCTCAACACCGTTGGGAAATCGTTTATTTGAGGCTTCGACCATTTTATAAAACCGCTGCATTTGAAAACCTCCTCAAACGAACAATACCTTCTCATACAATCTGAACCAATCTAGGCCATATTCTTCTAACCCAAGGCTAACTGTATCAACATATCGGAAACCGCATTTTTCATATAAACGAATAGCGGGAATATTCTTCTCATATACATCCAAACGCAATGTTTTAACTTTCGAATTTTTGGCATATTGTGCAGCAAAATCCAGCATCTTCATGCCGATTCCATGTTGGAGTTTTCGCGGATGCACCACAAAAGTATAGATAACCAGTACATCGCTATACTCCAGTGCGGTTTGCCATGTTGCAGTATTATATGCAGGTTCAGGCTGATGACGCAAAATCATCGAGCCAATAATTTCTTCATTTTCTGTTACAACAAATAAATCACCCTCATGTATACCGTTTACCGCATCTTCTCGAACAGGGTAAACACCCTTTTTCCATCCCGCATAGTTAACGGTGGCTGCTAAATGGTCGTTCACTGCATCATATAGCTGCTCCAGAGAATCAATATCCTTTGTTGTTCCCGGTCTTATTTTTAATTCCATACTAAATCCGTTTCTATATTATCGTTCTTCCGCTTCGGAGCGGGTGGGTTCATCGCACTGTACCGTAGCGAGGCGGGCGGATACGATCCACCTGTACTTCAGGCAGGGATGCATTTACGGCTGATAAAAGCGATTTTGACGTATATCGTGTGGATGGATAAATTAGGATTTATCACGCTCACGCTTTAGATAAACCATATCAACAAGTTGTTCCTCATTTTCAAACATTGGATGATCATAGTTGTCAGTAAAAAAGTTTTTTATCCGATGCGAATGTGTAAAGCCGCACTTGTGATAAAAATTAAGGGTTGACTGGCAATCGCCGGTTCCGACAAGCATGGTCTTACAATCCGTGTAATAAGAGAACAAGTACTCTACAAGGATTATCCCGTAGCCCTTTCGCTGGCAATCCGGCTTAACCGCAATGTTCTTAATTTCATAAATGCCATCCGTTTCTTTCGTAACAACGCATTCGGCTTTTATCCCATTATCATCTAGAACAAACATTTCGCCGCGTTCGAGGTATTTATCTATCATATTTTCTTGCTCATCCGCCAGCAACAACAGATCAATATATTCCTTTTTAGCTCCTGTAACTTTATGAATGTTCATAAACCATATCCTCTATGCTCCCGCCTACCACGGTGCTTCTCCATACAAACCAACAAAAAAGGACGCGCCGCAACAGTTGCCTATCACAACGCTCCTTTATACTTTTCATGGTTTCACGTTTTTTCATCTTTCTTCACAGAAAACAATATATGCGGCATATCCATACCCCAATAATGCTTTGTGAGGCGACCGCGCTCCGTCATGCCGTTGCGCTTAGCGACGTTTTGCGAGGGGATATTGTTGTCCCGGATAATGGTAAACACCTCGTCAAATTTAAGAACGTTAAAAGCATACTCTTTCGCGGCGCGCGCTGCCTCAATAGCATATCCCTTGCGCCAATGCGCTTTTTCAAACAGATACCCAATCTCCGGTACTTCACCCTGCGGTGTAGTTTGCATGGTCACGCCGCATTGGCCTATCATGTCGCCGCTTTCCTTTAAGACTACCGCCCACAAGCCGAAGCCATAGGTTTGATACCGTTCAAGCTGGCGGTTAAGCCATGCGCGCGTCTCCTCCTCGCTGAAGGCATGTTCGTAGGCATACATTACCTCCGCATCCTGCAAGATGCGTCTGAGGGCGGGAAGATCGTTTTCGTCCATTTCTCGTAAAATAAGACGTTCTGTTTGCAAAATCATAGCTTTATAATTGCGCGAACCGCTTTGAACCGTCCTTTTGCAGCAATACCCCCGTGATGGCTGTAAGTAGTGCGATCCCTGCAAGCAAAATATAACCGTAAAGCGTCGCGTTTTCTTTAACGCCCGTCAACCATACGATGGGAAGAATGCCGGCTGCCATGCCGATAAGCAGCGTAACCATTACCGATGCACCTTGCTTTACAACCTCCGCCTCATTCTGCCAATCGAGTTTGGGGACTAAGAGGTTTACATAAAGCCCCACACGGGCGATGAATACCGTGTAAACAAGCGGCACTGCATACATGAGAACTGCCGTTAGCGCATCTGCCTTAAGTACAAAGTTCAGTACTGTTGCTGCAATAATAGCGGCAGGTGCCATTACGGTGATGCTCACAAGGCATTTTGCGCGGAATAGATCACTCGTGTTTACGGGGAGCACCTTAAGCTGCCAGAGTTTGTTCCCCTCCATGGAAATGCTCGCAGGTGTTGTGGCGCTAAGGCATGCAAAAAGGGCAAGCGCAAAGGGTGCGGCGGACTTCATTATGTCAGGAAGTCCCGGCATTTCAAGAAGCACACCAAGCTTCTCCTCGCCCATAAAGGCGAGCACCACGGAGCCTATCACCACAAGCACTGCCCCAAACGCAGTGTTAAATACATAGAGCGTCGATGCAAAATAGCGCTTGATTTCCTTTATGTATAGCGCGCGAATGGGCGTTAGCGCATTTTGATGCGCACTCCCCTGCTTATGAACGGCAGTTTTTGCGCGAAGGCTCGTGTTGAGCCGCTTGAAATTATTAGCGACCACTGCCACAAATACCGCAAACACCGCAGCACTTACAAAGGCAAAAAGCAGAAAATCGATTGTACTTGCACCAGCGTCAGTGCCGGCAACCCCGGCAGCATACCATGTGGCGACCGGGTAGAATCGCGAAACGCTCGCGGTGAGCTCCGCGCTGATGCTTTGAATGTTCTCAACGACCTGCGGTGCTGCAAACGAAATTGCCATAAAGCCGATGAACACCGTAAACAGCAGTACGAGCGTTATGAGATTGCTGCGCCTAAAACGAGCGCCGATGGATGCAATGAGTGTACCGACTACCGCTGCGATGGAAAGCGGCAGAAGAGGAACGAAGAACAGAAGCACGAAAAAACGCGCATAAAAGCCCACGCCCTGCGGTGATAGAATCACATACGCAGCACCGGCGGGCAATATAAGAAACGACATAAAAAACAGGTTTGCACCGTAAAGCCTTAGGATACGGCTCAAAACAAGCGTTCTTTCCGGGATTGGCAGGCTCATCAAAAGCTCGTAGTCGCGAAACGTAAACAGCGTTGGTGCCACCTTGGCGACGGTTGTAATAAGCACAGCCACGGATGCTGCCGCGCAGGCAAGTGCGAGCATAGCATCGAGTGCACCGAGTTGGTTAAGCACATAGCCCATGCCGAAAAACGACGAAAACGACATGCCTAGCATCATCAGCGCCACAAAAAAGAATAGTATAAACATGCCCATTTTGCGGCTTTTTCGCTTTTGATCCTTGCCGTGCACCATCTCGTTGAAGCCGGAAAATCCTAAAAAGGATACTTTAAGAAGCGTTAAAAGCTTTTTCACTTTTCAATCAACTCCAAAAATACGTCTTCAAGTGACGCATTGCCCTTGACCGTTTCGATATCCCCATCCACCACGAGCGAGCCGTTTTTAATGATGGCGATGTGGTTGCACAGCTTTTCCGCCACATCGAGCACATGTGTGGAAAAGAAGATTGCACCGCCGCTTTGCGTAAGCTCACGCATAATGGTTTTTAAGGTATGCGCCGCAACGGGGTCAAGCCCCACAAAGGGTTCGTCGAGTACCAGTAGCTTTGGTGCATGCACAAGTGCCGCAATCAGCGAGGTTTTCTGCTTCATGCCATGCGAATAACCGGAGATTAGGCCATAAAGGTCGTTCTCCATTTCAAACGCATTTGCGTAGCGTTTAATGCGCTCTTGACGCTCCTCTTGGCGCACTTGAAAAACATCGGCGATAAAATTGATATATTGATATCCCGTCAGGTGATCGTATATATCCGGATTATCGGGTATGAAAGCGAGCATTCGTTTGCAGGCTACTGGATCTTCCTTAATAGAAATGCCATCGATAAAAATATCGCCTTCCTCGAAGTTCAATATGCCTACCGCACATCGAATGGCCGTGGTTTTACCCGCGCCGTTATGGCCTATGAAGCCATAAATATCGCCGGCATTCACCTTAAGGTTCAGATTGTTGACCGCAAGCTTCTTCCCCGGGTACGATTTTGAAACGCTCTTAAATTCCAGCATTTTCATACACCATCCTTTGGCACATTATACATCGTAGACACTCTATCGTCAAAGAATTATCACATGAACAATATGCTAAACCTAATGTTTATAAATACATTACAAAAAGCCGTTGACATTTTTCTTTTTTGGTGGTTTAATTATCTCGTTTGTTTAGATATAGTAAACTTTAAGTTTAATTTCCCATGTATGCGGAAAGGAGGCCCCAAATGGTGGAAATCGGCAGTAAGATCAAGCGTCGGCGCATCAAGCTCAACCTTACACAAGAGGAGCTTGCAGCCCGAACGGAGCTTTCCAAGGGCTTTATATCGCAGCTGGAGCGCGATCTCACCTCCCCCTCCATCGCCACGCTGATGGACATATTGGAGGTGCTCGGGACCGATCTGGCCGAGTTTTTCTCTGAAAAGGATGATGAAAAAGTCGTTTTTTGCATAGACGACGTTTTTGTGAAAGAAGATGAGGAAAGCGGCTATTCCATTCGCTGGCTCATACCTAACGCGCAGAAAAACGCTTTGGAGCCCATTCTCGTTACGCTCATAAGCGGCGGCCGTACGCAGGAGGACGATCCGCATGAGGGCGAGGAATTCGGCTATGTTTTGACGGGCGGCATTACGCTTGTCATAGGCGACAGGAAGTACCGCGTCAAGAAAGGCGAAAGCTTCTGCTTTAAGCCCTTGAGCGTACACTATTTAAAAAATACGGGCAAAACGGAAGCAAAGCTTCTTTGGGTAGCTACCCCGCCCAGCTTTTGATAACTCGGAGGCAGACCATGAGCAAACATCTTATTGAACTTGTAAATATTCGCAAAACCTACGACGGCGAGGATGCTCTGAGAAACATCAATCTCTACATCCGCGACGGCGAGTTTTTAACGCTTTTGGGGCCTTCGGGCTGCGGCAAAACGACGATGCTCCGCATCATCGCAGGCTTTGTGATGCCCGATGAGGGAAAAGTGCTTATGGATGGCAAAGACCTTATTGCCATACCTCCTTATAAACGCCGCGTCAATACGGTTTTTCAGAAATACGCGCTATTCCCGCACCTCAACGTGTTTGACAATATCGCTTTCGGGCTTAAAATCCAAAAGCTTCCTAAAGATGAGATTGAGTCGCGCGTGAATGAAATTATGGAACTCGTTAACCTCAAGGGATACGGTAAACGCTGGATTGAGCAGCTAAGTGGAGGCCAGCAGCAGCGCGTCGCCATCGCAAGAGCGCTTGTAAACCGCCCGCAGGTATTGCTTTTGGACGAACCCTTGGGTGCGCTCGACTTAAAACTGCGTAAAGGCATGCAGATTGAACTCAAGCGCATGCAGCAGCGCCTTGGCATCACCTTTATCTACGTCACGCACGACCAGGAAGAAGCGCTCACCATGAGCGACACAATCGTTGTAATAAACGAGGGAGTCATCCAACAGATCGGCACACCTACGGATATCTACAACGAGCCCAATAACGTGTTCGTAGCGAAGTTTATCGGTGAGAGCAACATCGTCCCCGGAGAAATGCTCGAGGATTACAGGGTGCGCTTTTACGGCCTGGAGTTTAAGTGTGTTGACAAGGGCTTTATGAAAAACCAGCCCGTAGACATCGTGGTACGCCCTGAGGATATCGACATGGTCGCGCCCGAGCAAGCACGTTTGAAGGGCGTCGTTAAAAGTGTGCTGTTCATGGGCGTGCATTATGAGTTCCGCGTAGAATGCGGCGATTTTACATGGACCGTCCATTACACCGACTTTGTCCCCGTAGGGCAGGCGGTAGGTCTCATCATCTTGCCCGATGCTATCCATATTATGAACAAGTCCGTCACGTCCGACGCTATGGAGCTTATCGCATCGGACGAGGACATCGGCCCCGAAGAGGAAAAAGAACCCAAAGAAGAATCTTGAGGCAAAGGAGGAGCAACGGAAAATGAAGCGTACCGTATTTTCCTATCCGTATATCGTATGGATGATCATCTTCATATTTTCGCCGGTGCTGCTCATCGTATATTACGCGTTTACATCAGGCGGTGCGTTCACCCTCGGCAATTTGCGAGATGCGCTTTCAAGCGAGATCTACATGCCGGTGCTTTTGCGCTCGATCATCGTAGCCCTCGAAGCTACGCTACTATGCATTTTACTCGGTTACCCAGTCGCCTATCTTCTTTCGAAGATGAAAAGGAGCACAGCGTCTTTGTTGTCGGTGCTTTTCATCGTACCTATGTGGATGAACTTTCTTCTTCGCACGTATGCGTGGCAGGTCATCCTCGATTCGAGCGGCATTTTAGGTAGCTGGCTCAAGGCGTTTGGAATAGAACCGCTGCGCCTACTTTACACCGAGGGTGCCGTTATGCTCGGAACGGTTTATAATTTCCTGCCGTTCATGATACTGCCCATTTATACGGTGCTCATAAAGCTCGATAAGTCACACATCGAAGCGGCGCAGGACCTCGGCGCAAACAGTACCACAACGTTTTTTAAAGTTGTACTGCCGCTTTCCATGCCCGGTGTAATTTCAGGCATAACGATGGTGTTCATCCCCGCTATTACCACGTTCGCCATTTCAAGGCTCTTGGGCGGCGGGAAGTACATGCTTTACGGCGACCTCATTGAAAACCAGTTCATCACGCTCGGCATTACCGGGTGGAATGCGGGAAGTGCGCTTTCCTTTATCCTCTTGGTGCTCGTTGTCATCTCCATGGTTATCATGCGCCGCGCCGAACGCGAAGCGGGCGAGGAAGGGGGTAAGCTCTGGTGAGAAAAGTACGAAATTTTTTCAAGGGTACCTACCTCGCGCTGATACTTCTGTTTTTGTATGCCCCCATTGCGGTGCTGATGGTGTTTTCCTTCAACGACTCCAAGACCATGGGGCAATGGAAAGGCTTTTCTCTGCGTTGGTATGAGGCACTTTTAGGCGACGCCACGCTTATGAGCGCACTTTGGGTCACACTCAGCGTTGCAATTATATCCGCCGTCATCGCAACGGTGTTCGGTACATTTGCCGCCATCGGCCTTCACTCCATGAAAAAAGTGCCCCGCACGATCGTGGAAAATATATCGCAGTTCCCCATGGTGAACCCGGACCTCGTTACGGGCATTAGCTTTATGATGCTGTTTGCGTTCATCGGACTAACGGGCGGGTATGTGCGCATGCTCATCGCACACATCACCTTTAACATCCCTTATGTCATATTCTCGGTGCTGCCAAAGCTTAGGCAAAGCTCCAACTCGCTCTACGAGGCAGCCATGGATCTCGGCTGTACGCCATGGATGGCTATAAGGAAGGTCGTTTTGCCCGATATCATGCCCGGCATTGTCTCAGGCTTCATCTTAGCTTTCACGATGAGCCTTGATGACTTCGTGGTAAGCTGGTTTGCGACAGACGGCATACAGAACCTGTCGATCTACATCTACTCCGTAGCGCGCCGCGGCATAAGCCCCAAGATCAATGCGCTGAGTACATTGATGTTCCTCGCTGTGGTTACGCTTCTTTTGGTCGTTAACCTCAAATCCATCCGCGAAGAGCGCGCCGCTGCTATCCAAAATAAAAAGCTCATTGCCAAATAAGTAAGGAGGAGTATTACCCTATGAAAAGAATTGCGTTGCTTATAGCCCTCATCCTCACCATCACACCCTTTGTCGGCTGCACAAACACTGCCGACACGGTCACCATCAACGTGCTTAATTGGGGCGATTATATTGAGGAGAACCTTCTTGATCAATTTACCGAGGAAACGGGCATCAAGGTTAACTATACAACTATGGCCAACAACGAGGAAATGCTTGTTAAGCTTACAGCTACCGACAGCATTTACGACTTGTGCTTCCCGTCGGATTACATCATCGAAAAGCTTGTTGCAGATGACATGCTGCATGAGCTTAATAAAGACAACATCCCGAACCTTAAAAACATCGACACGCGGTTTTTAGACTTGAGTTTTGATCCCGATAACAAATACTCTGTACCTTATATGTGGGGCACGGTCGGTATTCTTTATAACACCACCATGGTTAATGAGCC